>JBKQOA010000117.1:0-29811 GCA_052145735.1 Limisphaerales bacterium | reverse complement strand
AACCCATTTACCGGACCGCGGACCGTCCGGACATCACGCACACGCCCATGCCGCGCTGGGACCTCATCAAACTCCGGCATTATGTGACAATGTCCGTGCAGTTCTCGCGCGGCTGCCCGTTTGATTGCGAATTTTGCGACATCGTCGTGATGAACGGACGCGTGCCCCGCAACAAGACCCCGGCGCAATTGATTGCCGAGCTGGACGCGTTGTGCGCGCGCGGGTGGAAGGACATGGTCTTCATCGTGGACGACAACTTCATCGGCAACAAGGCCCGGACCAAGGCACTGTTGCGCGAATTGATTGCCTGGCGGCGCCGCACAAAGCCTGGCATCGGGTTTCTCACCGAGGCGTCCGTGAACCTTGCCGACGACCCGGAGATGTGCGCGCTGATGGTCGAGGCCGGGTTCAAAAAAGTCTTTGTCGGCATCGAGACGCCGTCTGCCGTGGCGCTGGAGGAATGCCACAAGCTCCAGAACCGGAACCGCGACCTGGTGGCCACCGTGCAAACGCTGCAACGCGCCGGTTTGGAGGTCATGGCCGGGTTCATCGTCGGGTTCGACAGCGACCAGCGCGACATCTTCAAGCGGCAATTCGATTTCATCCAGCGTTCCGGAGTGGCGACGGCGATGGTGGGATTGCTCACCGCGCTGCCGCAAACGCGATTGTGGCAGCGGTTGAAGCGCGAGGGGCGGCTGGAAGCCGAAAGCACCGGCAACAACTCCGACGCCACGCTGAACTTCAAACCCAAGTTAAACCGCGAATTCCTGCAAGCCGGCTATCGCGAACTGGTGAAGAAGCTGTACGAGCCGCGGAACTATTACCAGCGCATCCGGACGTTTCTCAAGAGCCATCGCCCAACCGGTCCGCGCCTGCGTCTCTCCCGTGCCGATTTCATTGCGTTTCTGAAATCCTTCTGGGTGCTGGGCGTATGGCATCGGGGTCGCGTGGGTTACTGGCGGCTGTTCTGGGGCACGCTCATCCGGCATCCGCGCCAGTTCCCGCACGCCATCGAACTTGCCATTCTCGGCTACCACTTCCGCCGCGTGGCCAACTCGCTGCGCGCGCCAGCCAATCGCAAGCGGTGATGGATGGCAAAGCACCGCAGCTCTCCCTAAATTGGTAGGGCGGCGCTGCCGCGCCGCCCAAACTTCCGGTGACGGTGCATGACGTCACCAATGAATTTCATGCACGCGCCCGAAGTAAGGCCAATCCTCCGGGCGTTCCACCAATTTGGCCCGCACCGGATTCTCGCGGACGTATTGCCACTTTTGCGCATAACTTTCCCCATCGCGCAAAAGATGATGAAAGCCGCCGGCTTGAAAAGTTCCCGTGTCCGGATGCAATTTGGCGAAGCGGTCTTTCCAGAAACCCATCCAACGCTCGATGGTGAATTTCAGATCACGCGGTGCGCAGAACAGATGCAGGTGATCGGGCATGAGCAGGTAATCGCTGACGAGCCATGCGGTTGCCGTGCGTTCCCAGATGTCGTGCAAAGCGCGTTGCACGGATGCCTGTGCCAGCCAGCGCTAACGTTTCTCCGTGCAAACAGTAAGAAAAACCCAATCCGGTCCGCCGAGGGAAACGTGAACCCCTTTGGCCGGCGTGCATCGTCCCGGTTCGCGGAAGGGAGTTTCAGCCATGTCGAACTTTTTAGCGGAAGGTGGGCTGATGGGAAAGGTATTTTTGTCCCGCGCTGAACGCGCGTGACGGAAATAATGGGCAAAGCGGCAGCTTTGCCCTACCAGATGTTGGTAGAGCGGCGCTGCTGCGCCGCCCAAGCTTCGACCATGCGATTATTTTCGCTCGGAATTGAAATTGAATAACCATGGGAAAGCGGTGAAAATGTTTTCAATGTAAGTTTAGCCGCAAAAAGGTGAGCAAATCCAAATCGCAATGGGACTTCGGCGAACTGTTTCCATCGGAACAGACCCGCAAGGTTTTGTCCGTCTCGGAACTGACCGCGCAGGTCAGGCGGTTGCTGGAAAAATCGGTCGGCCAGGTCTGGGTGACGGGCGAGGTCACCAATCTGCGCGCGCAATCCTCCGGCCATGTTTATTTCACGCTCAAGGACGCGGGGGCGCAGTTGAGCTGCGTCCTGTTCCGCGGCGAAGCGATTGCCCAGCGTGGACTGTTGCAGGACGGCCGGAAAGTCCTGTTGCAGGGCGATGTGACGGTTTACGAAGCGCGCGGGCAATACCAGCTCATCGTCCGGGCAGTGGAGTTGCAGGGCGTCGGCGCGCTGCAAATCGCGTTCGAGAAACTCAAACAGAAGCTCGCGGCGGAAGGCCTGTTCGCGCCGGAACGGAAACGTCCGCTCCCGAAATATCCCCAGCGCATCGGGCTGGTCACGTCGCCTGCCGGTGCGGCGATCCGCGACGTGCTGCACGTCGTGCAACGGCGCAATCCCGGCCTGGAGATCATCCTCGCGCCCTGCCGCGTTCAAGGGCAGGGGGCGGCGGAGGAAATCGCCGCCGCAATTCGGCTGCTGAATGAATTCAACGCCAGTAGGAGCCGAGGTAACGAGGCTCATTCGTCAAAAACGGCATTGGATCAGAGCCTCCTCACGTCGGCTCCTACAGGCTCGTATTTAGATTTGATTCTGGTTACCCGCGGCGGTGGCAGCCTGGAGGATTTGTGGGCCTTCAACGAGGAAGTGGTGGCGCGCGCGATTTTTGAATCGGCCATCCCCGTCGTGTCGGCGGTGGGGCACGAAATTGATTTCACCATCAGTGATTTCGTGGCGGATGTGCGCGCGGCCACGCCCAGTGCCGCGGCGGAAATCATCACCGAAGGCGTATTCGCCAGCCGGCAGCTGGTGGCGGATTTGATGCAGCGCATGGTCCGGGCGCATCCGTATCGGCGCCTGAATGAATTATCGCAACGGCTGGATGATTTGCAGGCCGGCCTGCTGCGCCGGGCGAAACAGGCGCTCGGGGAGCGGCAGGTGGCCTGGCAAAATCTGGCGGCGCGATTGTCGCGCGTTCGCCCGGCGCAATTGCTGAAGCAGCGGTGCGAATCGCTGATGTTGATTCAGCGGCGTTTGCGCGAATTGGCGCACATTCATCTGCGAAACGGGAAAAATCGTTTCAAGGCGACGGAAGCACGGCTGCGATTGTTGGGCCCGGAACAGGTTCTGGCTCGCGGTTATTCGATCACGATGGACGCGGAATCAGGACGGATTGTCCGCCGGGCGAAGGAGGCAAAACCGGGACAGAAATTGAGGACCCGGGTCAAGGAAGGTGAAATCCGCAGCGTCGTCGGACTGCGCTGACCAGACCGGCATTCCAAAAGCTGGACGAGCAGGCCAGTTTTACATAGCATTTCTTCATGTCAAAACCAGCCAAGGCCAATGATGCGGCCAAAGGCCATCTGCCGTTTGAAGAGGCTTTGAAAAAGCTCGAAGGGCTCGTCGAGGCCATGGAGTCCGACGACCTGCCGCTGGAGACGCTGCTGGCCCGGTACGAGGAGGGGACGAAGCTGGTAAAAATCTGCCAGGAAAAACTGGCCGAGGCGGAATTGAAGATCCAGCAACTGGAGAAGAATGCGGCCGGCGAAATCAAATTGAAGCCGGTGTCGCCGGACCTGTCCGAAGGCTGATTTCCCGGGCCCAGGAATCAAAATATATGAGCAGTTATCTCGAAATGGTGGACGGGCCGGCGCACTTGAAAAAACTCACGCTGCCGCAGCTTCAGGAACTGGCCGGGGAGATCCGGGGCGAATTGATCGCGGGGCTGGCCAAGAGCGGCGGGCATCTCGGGCCCAATCTCGGCGTGGTCGAATTGACCATCGCCCTCCATCGCGTTTTCAACACGCCCAAGGACAAATTTGTCTGGGACGTGAGCCATCAGGTTTACGTCCACAAAATCCTCACGGACCGCAAGAGCCGTTTCCGGACCATCCGGCAGACCGACGGCCTGAACGGTTTCGCCTTGCGCAGCGAAAGCCCCCATGATTGCTACGGTGCGGGTCACGCGGGCACGGCGCTTTCCGCGGCGCTGGGCATGGCGGCGGCGCGGGACAAAAACGGCACGGACGAAAACGTTGTCTGCATTTTTGGCGATGCGGCGCTGACGAACGGGGTTTCCTTCGAGGCGCTCAACATCATCGGCCACACGACGAAACGGTTCATCGGCATTCTGAATGACAACGAGTGGAGCATCGCCAAAAACGTGGGCGCGGTTTCCAATTACCTCAACAAGCTCATCACCAATCCCCGTTACAACAAGCTGGCCACGGATTTTCAAAATTTCCTGCGCCGGTTTCCCAAGGGCGATGTGGCGCTGAAACTCGCCCGCAAGGCCGAGGAAGGGTTCAAGGGCGCCATTACTGATGTCGGCTTGCGGCAGGCGGGCAGCCCGGTGGACATGGATGGACGCGGCGGCTACGGCAGCCCGGTTCTCTTTGAGGAAATGGGCCTGCGCTATCTCGGGCCCATCGATGGACACGATCTGCCGTTGGTCATCAGCACGCTGGAATTCGCCAAAACGTGCGACCATCCGATTGTCATTCACCTGCTCACCCAAAAGGGCAAGGGTTTTGAGGCGGCGCTCAAGTCGCCGGAGAAATTCCACGGCACCGGGCCCTACGATGTGCAGACCGGCGATTCGATGCCCATCAAGGCCGGCACGCCGCCGAATTATCAGGATGTGATGGGCCAGACGATGGTGAAGCTTTGCCAGAAGGACAATTCGATCGTCGGCATCACCGCCGCCATGCCCAGCGGCACCGGCATGAAGTATCTCGAAAAAGCCATGCCGGATCGTTATTACGACGTCGGCATCGCCGAGGAACACGCCGTCATTTTTGCCGCCGGCATGGCGACGATGGGGTTTCATCCGGTGGTCGCCATTTATTCCACTTTTCTGCAACGCGCCTATGACTGCATTCACCACGACGTTTGCCTGCAGGATCTACCGGTGATTTTCTGCATGGACCGCGCCGGACTGTCGGCCAACGACGGCCCGACGCACCACGGGCTGTTCGACATCGCCTACCTGCGCTGCCTGCCCAACGTCATCGCCATGGCGCCCAAGGACGAGGACGAACTGGTGGACATGATGTTTACCGCCACGCACGAGCAGCATCCGACGTTCATCCGTTACCCGCGGGGAACGGCGGAAGGCGTGCCGATCAAGGACCAGCCACGGTTGCTCGAAATCGGCAAGGCGGAAGTCATCCAGAACTTTTCCGGCAATGGCAGACGCAAGATTGCCCTGTTCGGTCTGGGGCCCATGAACGCCATCGCCTGCCGGGCTGCCGCTCAACTCGCGGCGGAAGGTTTTGATTGTGCGGTCATCAACCCGCGTTTCACCAAACCGCTGGATGCCGGGGTGCACGAGTTTTTTGGCAAGGCGGCCGACCTGGTGGTAACGCTGGAAGACCACGTGTTGATGGGCGGTTACGGTTCGGGGGTGCTCGAACTGTTCAACGAAAAAGGCGTGACCACGCCCGTGGTGCGCATCGGCTGGCCGGACCAGTTCATCGAGCACGCCACGACCCAGGACGAACTCCGCCAGAAGTACGGCCTGACCGTCGAGAACACCGTGGCCAAAGTGAAGGCGCAGTTCGCCGAAGCCCCTGCGGTGGCAGCGAAGCTGATTGAAATGGCTTGATGAAAATTCAACGACCAGGAGTTCAGTTGGCATTCACGCTGGCTGAACTCCTGGTCGTCATCGCCATCATTGCAATTCTCGCCGCGCTTTTGCTAACGGCAATCTCACAAGCCAAAGCAAGAGCGCAACGAATTCAATGTGTCAATAATTTGCACCAGTTTGGCCTCGCTATTCAAAACTTCGTCGCTGCCAATAACGCTTATCCTTCTGGATACGCGGGCACGAATAGTGACAATCCGGGCACATGGATGGGCCAGCTTGAGGGCGGGGGATTTGACAAAGTTAAACTCGATAACAGTGTCCTGGCTAAGAGTGTATGGCTTTGCCCGTCAGCTTTTTTTCCCGCTGATTATTATCCCTCTTCTTTTACCGCTGAAGACCGCGCTAATTTTCCGCCCCTGTCCTATGGCTATAATCTTTTTGGTGTTTCTGCGACAAACTATCGCACGAACGCGCTCTACCGCACGAACGCACTCGGTCTGTTTGGTCACTACCTGTCTCACTCAATTACGCCCATCCGCGAATCGGAAGTGGTTTATCCAAGCGACATGATGGCAATGGGAGATGTTATTGCCTGGGGAAATTTCATGCGCGAACCGGATTTAGCAGAATCAAAGGATGCCTCTATGCGTCATCAAGGCAAATTCAACGTGGTGTTTTGCGACGGCCACGTTGAATCGCCGACGTTAAAATTTCTTTTTGCCGACACCAGCGATGCCGCCTTGAGCCGCTGGAACCGCGACCACCAGCCCCACCGCGAACGGCTGGCTCCGTAAAAGTCGCGGAACGACAACCGAAAATAGCCCGCAGTTTCAACTGCGGGTGAAACGTCAAAACAAACCAAGCCCCGCAGGGGCGGCAGAAAATTCCGGCATTGCGCGATTCTGCCGCCCCTCCGGGGCTTTTCATTTTTCAACCGCAAACCCGCAGTTGAAACTGCAGGCTATTCTCTGCCGCGCCTGTGGCGCTGAATCTTCAAAGCCGCTGTTTTCTTTCCTTGATTTTCCCACGTCGTATCTGGACTCTGGCAGGCGTGAATTTTGAAATCGTAAATCATCAATCGTAAATCGAAAATTGCAATATGGCTTACAAGGACGTGACACTGCCCGCGGGCGGGAAAATTTCCATCCAGAACGGCAAACTCAACGTGCCGGACAATCCCATCCTGCCGTTCATCCGCGGCGACGGCACCGGCCCGGACATCTGGGCCGCCAGCGTGCGCGTGTTCGACGCGGCGGTGCAAAAGGCTTATGGTGGCAAACGGAAAATATCCTGGTTTGAAGTGTTTGCCGGCGAAGCGGCCAAGAACAAGTTCGACAACTGGCTGCCGGATGACACGGTCGAAGCCTTCAAGGAATATCTCGTCGGCATCAAAGGCCCGCTCACGACGCCCGTCGGCGGCGGCATCCGCTCGCTCAACGTCGCGTTGCGCCAGATGCTCGACCTCTACGTCTGCCTGCGCCCCGTGCAGTGGTTCACCGGCGTGCCGTCGCCCGTGAAGCACCCGGAGAAGGTCAACATGGTCATTTTCCGCGAGAACACCGAGGACATTTACGCGGGTATCGAATACGCCGGTGGCACGCCCGAGAGCCAGAAAATTTTGGACTTTCTAGCCCAGAATTTTCCCAAGGAATTCAAAAAGATTCGTTTTGGCACCAAGGAAGCCGCGGCACAGTGGTTGAAGCAGCTTGAGGACATCGGCGCTCCAGCCCGCCCGGCGATAGTGGATGTCGGCATCGGCTTCAAGCCGGTCAGCTATCTCGGGACCATACGCCTGATTCACGCCGCCATCCTCTACGCCATTAATAACAAACGCAAAAGCGTCACGATTGTACACAAGGGCAACATCATGAAGTTCACCGAGGGTGCGTTCCGCGACTGGGGCTATAAAATTGCCAGGGAGCGTTACGGCGCGGTGGAGATTGACGGCGGCCCGTGGTGCAAAATTCCCGAGGGCAAACCCGGTGCCGGCCTTGTCATCAAGGACAGCATCGCTGACATCACGCTCCAGCAGGTGCTCACGCGTCCGACGGATTTTGACGTCATCGCCACGCTGAACCTGAATGGCGATTACCTGAGTGACGCGCTCGCGGCACAGGTGGGCGGCATCGGCATCGCGCCCGGCGGCAACATCAATTATGTCACCGGCCACGCCATCTTCGAAGCCACGCATGGCACTGCTCCGAAATATGCGAACAAGGACGTCGTAAACCCCGGTTCGGTCGTGTTGAGCGGCGAAATGATGTTCCGCTACCTGGGCTGGACGGAAGCGGCGGACTTGATTTTGAAAGGGTTGAACGGCGCGATTGGCAGCAAGCGCGTCACCTACGACTTCGCCCGCCAGATGGAAGGCGCGACGGAAATCAAGTGCTCGCAGTTCGGCGACAACATCATCCAACACATGTAGCGTCGAGGCGGTGCCTCGACTTGTTGAGCCGCAGGCTCAACGCTACATCCAATTCAAAACGGTGGGTGTCATTCCGACACGCCGTTTTGTTTAACTATGGCCCGCGCAAGGTCTGCGATCGTCCTGAATCCGGCAGGGTGATATGCACGATGGAATTGAACGTCTCGCCGTTGAGGCGATGGCCGTGGTCATCCACCAGGTTCCAAACGACGTTGAATTCGCCATTCGTGGTGCTGCCGGTTAGCGTGGTCAGGTGCGCGCCGTTGGTGGTGACGCATTCGATGGAAAAGTTTCCGTTCCTCTCCGGCAACCGGGCGTGGAAGCGCGCGCCAGCGTTAACATCGTAGTTCACGCAGTCGAGACTGAACTGGCAAAGATTACTCGTGGTGACGGCAATTGGTCGTCCCCACATGTAAAGTGTTTCTCCGCGTGGGTTGTTCAGGACTAAGTAGGCCTGCACGGCATGCGCGCCCGGAGGATCGTAGATAGCGTGCCAGATTACCAGACAGTCGCCGTTCGTCGCGCGTTCGCAAACATAAACGACTCCGCCGCTGTCCATTTTGAATTCTTCTTCCGGATCACCATCCACGATCAGGCGCAACATATTGTTGTTGGTAATGACGTTGTAGCTGATTGGAAATTCAAACGTGATGTCTTCCGGCTCTCTGCCGGGGAGAATTTGCTTGGGCGTAAGCAAAGCATCGAGCGAAAGTTGGTTCGTGCCGGAAGCATTTGGATTGCCGACATACTGTTCGACGCTTTGTCCGTTGAAGGTGGGTTTTGAATTAACGACTGACCAATCCGCTGCAAGGATTTTTGCCACCCTCGATTGTCGCGCGAGTGATAGTTTCCATTCGCGGTCGGAAATTTCCTTCAAATATTCCTTTTTTCTCAATTCTTCGACCCTGGCTTTGGTTTTCTCGGCCTCGGTTTGGATTTGTTGTTCCTCTTGCAGGGCCGCATTGCCGTTGGGCATTGGCCAAACCAGGTCGAATTCCGCCTCTGGCGTTCCCGGACGAGGCGGCCGGTCCAGCCCGGTTTCACGCCAGCTTCGCCGCATCTTTCCACCGTTGTCAACGCCATCCAAGCCGACGGAATACAGGAGAAAATGTCCGTCGGCCGCGAGTCGGTAGCGCAACGGCTGGCCGTCCATGAAACCCGGCAGCGGAGTTTTTAGAAATTCCGGCGTAAGTTCGGCGAGTGAATTGGGAAAGAAGCCATGTTTGCCGCGATAGCGTTCGAGCGCGAGGGCGGTGATGAGAACTCTCCGTTGTGCCTCGGCTTCGGCGGCGCGGCGAAGCAGGATGGAGCCTTGATTTTCGCGCCCCAAGCCAGCCCGGCGCAGGCGCATCAGGGCTTGCAAGCGCGAGGAATGTGGCGACTGGAAGATGATTTGATTGCTGACGCCGGGAAGCTGGCGCATTTGTGCCCACGTCGCGGCTTGGATGGCGTTGCGGATTTCGACCTCGCGGTCCCGATAGAAGAAGATCAGGTTTTTCTCGTCCTCATAGCTGCCGTTCTGGCTGTAGGCGCGTTGCTTCCATTCTCTAGTCAATTCGGAAAAGATGACCGGTGGAAAATGAATCGCCACCATGCAGAATTCCATGTAGGTATAATCGTCGCGGATGGAGCGCCGGCGGTCAAATTCACAGGCGGCCACGGAACTCGCGCGAGTGAAGGCGGCTGTCTCCGGCAGGTTTGTGAAATAGTCCACGGACTCCCACTCCGCCTGCAACCGGGCAAGCTGGTCATCCGGCCAGTTGCGCGACTGGAGCGCCTGCCATGTGGCGTTGAATGCGATGGCGGCATCTCCAAACCGGACCAGGTGCGAAATCTCCATTGGCTCTGTGTTCCACGCGGTTACCAGCCGGGTCGCTGCCAGAAGATTGGTCCACGCGGCAGATTGATCGTCGTCGTGCAGGGCCAGCACGGTGCGTTCGCCAAAAGTCTGGGCCAGATTTTTCATGACCGCGAGATGCGGCAGCAACATGTTGTTGCCGCGACTGATATTCAAATTGAAGCGGATGGGGCCGGACAAGATCGCCTGGCAAGCCGGGTCATACAGCGATTGGTTCCGGTTGACGGCATCGCGAAATTCGCCCCACGAGAGCCGGACGCTGTCATCCGAGCTTGAGTGGTTTTGCCGGTTCAATGAATCCAGCTTCCCAATCACCATCGCGGAGTTGTTCCCGACGGGCGGGAGGAGATTCGGATGTTCGGGGGATGAGCCGGAAAAACGGTTGCTGGCGGTGTTTTTCAAGATGGCTTCGCGCGCGCGCAGTTCCGGTGAGGTCGAGAAATCAAAATCGGCGAGATCGGTCTTGAAGCCTTGGTCGCGCAACGATTGCCGGGCATCGGCCACGGTTTTCAACCCGGCGTTGTCCGGGCGCGGCGGCATCAGGATGAACAGCAAGCCGGCGGCAACCAATCCCGTGAAGACAAGCCAAAAAATATTTCCTGGATGATGTTTCATCAAGCTGCTCTTCTGTTCTTGGTAGCTCAACAATTGCGCTCCTTGGGAAACGTTGGCAAGTTATTTATGAACTTCGGGTTGCGTTGTTTGCGGGAAAGATTAGGCTTCATGTTCATGAACGGCAACCTCCGTCCCGGCGGACTGCGATGCCTGGGATTTCTGGCGGTGCTGGCGCTTTCGACGGTTTCATTGAAGGCCAACCCGATCAACCCTGGAGCCAGTCCGGTTTTTGAGCTTGGAACCATCACCGGCATCACGCTGGCGATTTTGGCGGAGGCCGTCTGCATTATGCTGTTGTTGCGCCGCTGGCGAACGCCACTCTGGTTTCTGCTGTGGCTCATGGCCATGCATCTGGTCACCTATCCGATTTTTCTGGGACTGCTCTGGTTGTCATCCGGCAAGCCGCCGGTATTATCCGTGACCGTTGGCGAGGGGCTGATCGTGTTGATTGAAGGGGGGCTGATTTATCTGCTGTGCCGCTTCGCCCCGTCCGCCAAATCAGAAATGCCCTTGCCGTCAATTTCCAAAAGTCTGTTCGTATCACTGGCCGGGAACATCTGTTCGGCGGTGGCTTTTCCGCTCGTGATGATCCTTTTTGGGCTGATCGCTGTTTCCATCGGGGCGTTGATTGGCCGTTGACGAGTTTCCGTTCTTCAAGAGCTTCCGGAATGTTTTCCAGTTGAAAGGCAGGGTGTGTTCCGAATACCCACTGCATGAGTTTGCTGACAAATACGGGGTAAACGGCTAGGCTGGCGGAGAATCTTTAAACTGTCAGCCGACGGGCGAGCCGCCGCGGTTCGCCCGTCTTGTTGTTATGGTAGGGCGGTGCTGCTGCGCCGCCCAAAAATTTGGCAGAGCGGCAGCTCTGCCCTACCGGATAAAATCAATGCACTGGATTGTGGCCAGCCTGTTGTCGGCCCTGTTCCTCGGCGTTTATGAGCTTTGCACCAAGCACGCTGTGCGGGATAACGCCGTTGTGCCGGTCTTGTTTTTCAGCACCTTGACCGGTGCGGCGGTGTGGGTTGGCTTGTTGATGGTGCAGATGCTTCATCCGGGAACATTGCCCGCATCGTTGGTCACTGACCCGCTTACATTGGTGCAGCATCTGCAACTGGTGCTCAAATCGGCCATCGTCGCGGCGTCATGGGTTTTTACCTATTTTGCCCTGAAACATCTGCCGCTGTCGCTCGGTTCGCCCATCCGCGCCACCAGCCCGCTGTGGACGCTGTTTGGCGCCATTCTGATTTTGGGTGAGCGGCCGACCTGGCTGGAAACGGTTGGCGTGCTGACGACGCTGGCATCTTTTATGGGGTTGTCGGTTGCCGGGCGGTTGGAAGGGGTGCATTTTCATCGCAACAAATGGGTGGGTTTCATCGTTGCCGGGACGCTGCTCGGTGCGGTGAGTTCGCTCTACGACAAATACCTGCTGGGCCGGGCGCATTTCTCGGTGCCGACGGTGCAGGCATGGTTCTCAGTTTATCTGGTAGTCCTGTTCACGCCGTTCGCCATCGGCTGGAAACGGCGCTGGTGGCCGCGCCACGAATTCCACTGGCGCTGGAGCATTCCGTTCATCGCGCTTTCGTTGCTGGTGGCCGATTACATTTATTTCAGCGCGCTGCGCGATCCCGCCTCGCTCGTTGCGGTGGTGATGAGCCTGCGCCGGGGCAGCACGCTGGTGGGCTTTGCCGGCGGCCTGCTCCTGTTCGGCGAAACGAACGGCCTTCAGAAACTTCCAGCTGTCATTGGTATCTTGGTGGGGATCGTGCTCACAGTGATGGGGTAGCCAGTCGTTAATAACGTAGGAGCCGACGACGTGAGGAGGCTCATTATTTGCGATTTACGATATACGATTTATATACGGCACCGGAATTGGGAAGGGCTCCGTAAATCGCACATCGTCAGTTCAGTCAGAGACTCGTTACCTCGTCTCCCACAAGAAAACGGTTTTTAAACAGATGATTAGTGGGAATCCTGCAGCGGGATGCCGTTTGGGGCAATCAGCATGTCGTCGTCACTATGGATTCGGTTTCCCGCCGGATCAACCAGTGTCACGGTGATAAGAACCAGCACGGTCTTATTGTCGGTATCTGGCTTGGCGCTGACTTCCTTGTCATTTATCAAGAAACGACCTTGCAGGTTTCCTAAAACAACCGTCTGGCCGTCCCGCAGTTTTACCTGGGTTTCGGCTTGCCGAAATCGAAAACGGGGAAGAATGGCCGGTACCGTGACACTTTCGCCAGATGAACTGCGAGTCGGAATGGAATTGGTCGGTGTGTCATAGCCCAGGAATTCCGTCAGGGAAGCGATGGCCTTGAGATCAATGGTGTAGCCGTCGGATAAAACAGACGCAACCGTGTCCAAAACCGGCCCCAGTTCTACTTGGGCTTGTTGGGGCATAATGCCCAAATTTGTTCCGGTTTCCTGCGCCACGAAGTTGGTAACAATGCTTAAGACATCGGTCGCCCGCATCTGGGTTTGCCGGCCGCTGACGGTGGTCACTTCCGGTTCGGCCAAAGTTTCAGTCCCCGGGTTTTGCTCTAGGGCGTGTAGCACCACCCGGAGATTGGGGCCGGTCAAAACCCCGGCCACGTTGGTGGCAGCGATAGGAATAAAATCCGTCCTCAAGCCTTTGCTCATGGCTGCCGAAGTTTCGATGAACCGGCCCTTGATGTGAATTTGCGGCGGCGGCGCGTAGTTGAGCACCTGCACCACTTTTTCCACGGTGTCCAAATCCTGTCCGGTCGCGCGGACAAACAGCACACCCAACCGGCCGTTAAAGAAAACGCTCTTCGGTGGGTCCAAATTCAAACCCAGGGTCGTAAAGAGTTGCCTGGCGGCCAGGCTGATATCGGTTGAACCGGAACTTTGTCCCGTCATGCTTTCCACGCCTTGATAAAAGGGAATCGGATCAAGCTTGAAGGTACGGGTCTCAAGATTGGTCGGGCTGCCGGTTTCAGCAGTGGTTGGACTTGTGTTATCGATGATGGCTCCAGAGTCGGTATTTCTCGGGGTCTTTCGCGCCAGAAATCCGTTTAGTTCCAGGACGATTTGCTCAATCGCGTCCAGTTGCTGCGGTGTGCCACGGACCAGCAACAGCCCATTTTCTTTGAGCCAGAGGCTGGTCGGCGGCAGGGTTGTTCCTGAAGTGGACATCAGTTTCGAAAAGCCGCGCAGATATTCATCTGGCGGGCTGGACTCGGTGAGACCGGTTTTTTTGCGCAAATTGGCAAGGCCTGGATTCGGGTTAACCATGAATGCGCGTGTATAGAGATTGGCCGAAGTGTCGGCATTTGAAGCCGGCTTGTTGGTGGTTCCACTGAAAGCCGGCGGTGCAATCTGGCCCGCTTCGGATGAAGGGGCTGTTGCCTCTCCCATCGGCACTGCCACGGCGCTGAAAATACAGATACTGCAGAGCGATACCAACGTCAGCCCGGCCTTGCGCGGCGCGCGGAAATTGATCAGGCGCTCGATGCGTTGACGCAAGGCGCTGCGGGATTCGAGGATGCCCACCAGGCCCAGGCTGGCCAGCGGTCGGTGGAATGCCAGCTTCGCCACTTCGAGCAGCGTGGGGGCGTAAGTCTCAGCATCGTCACGGAGCGCCAACATGACGGCGTCGTCCACCGCTTCCTCGCGCAGGCGGCGGATGCGGGCATTGGCAAACCAGAGCAGGGGGTGCCACCAATAAGCGATCTGGACCAGCGCCTGCGCGCAATTCATCCAGACATCACCACGTCGAAGATGGGTCAATTCATGCAACAATACTACCCGCAATTGGGCCGGGGGAAGTATTTTCACCAACGATTGTGGCAGCAATATCACCGGCTGGAACAGTCCGCAAACCGCCGGAGAGATGGCTTGATCCATCAATCGCAAACGCACGGTGCGGCGCAGACCGATGGAACTTTTGGCGGCGTTAAATAGTTCGTCGAGCCACGCCGGCGCCAGCGTGGCACGTTTCACATCACAAAGAATCTGTCGCCAGCGCATCGCCAACCAGACCAACAAACCGGCGCTGATGGCACTCCAGGCAAGAATTGCCCAAGCGGCAACGGACATTGGCGATCGGGTAGATGTGAAGACCGGTGCTGATTGCGGCGGTAGGCTGGGTGCCGTATCCGGGCCATAGCTGACGACAAATCTGGTCGTATGCGGATTTGCGGTGGCGGCGGCAGGCAAGAGCCACCAGGCAACTCCGGTGGGCAATGCCAGCGAAGGCGGCAGCAACAGCTTGACCAGCAGCACCAGCCAGAGCGCATAACGAACGGCAGCGCGGACGCGCCGGCGCAGGGCAAAGTCAGCGACAAACAAGATGGCGATAAGCACACTCGATTGCCATAACATCGGCCACGCAAAGTGTGGCGCGTTTTCGCCAAAACGATTCAGGGTTTCGATGAGCGTGTTCATTTTCTGGCTGATTTTTTCCTGGCCTTGATGATGGATTCCAGTGTCTCCAGGTCCCCGGCGCTCAGGTCATGGGTGTCGAGGAGGCATTGCACCATCGGGGTGAGCGCGCCGTTGAAGGCGTGCTTGAGGGCGTAAAACAATTCCCCGCGCTGCGCCTGTTCGCGGGTGACCACGGAACGGTAGAATGTCAGGTTGCGGACCTTTTCCGCCGTGAGCAGGCCTTTGGCCACCATGCGGTCCATGAGCGTGCGGACGGTGGAATAGGTCCAGGCGGTCTTTTTGTGGAGCTTTTCCTGGATCGCCGGTGCCGCGCAGGGTTCATGGTCCCAGACGGCCTTGATGATCGTCCATTCGGATTCGGTCAGGGCAATGGATGGCTTGGCCATGGCGCGACTTTGCTTGACAATTGTAGAGATGTCAAGCGTAATCTTTACAATTGTAAATCCAGTGCCGGATTGCGCGTCGTCTAATGCGGGGACAAGGCCACGCGGATGGGCTTTGCCGGCGGCCGGTTCCGGTTTGGTGGAAAAACGGCCGGCAAAAACTTCCGGACGTGATTGGCATTCTGGTCGGGACCCTGCTCACGATTCCGGGATGAAAGGAGGTTGGCTCCCGCACAAGGCGTAGCCGGTCATTCTTGTTTCTGCTTTAGCAGCCGTGCCAGCTTCTCGTCGGCCGTCTCTTTATCTGTCTGCGCTGGTGTTCCAGGCGGATCGAGTGACTGCGAAGTCAAGCCTGCGGACAAAGGCGAGCCGCTCTGTTGCCTCCCGGATGAGACCTGTTCCCTGGCATTGGAAATATGCAAGCCACCACCCACTGCATGCCCGATGTGGACCAAAATCAGCAACATGAGCGAAAGGATGAAAATGACCTCTGCGGAAAACCGGTCATACGAGCTGAGCACCAGGTATGCTTCGTAATTGTTGCTGGCCAGCCGCTCCGCCGCGTATTTGACGAGGGGGATGCCTCCGTCCAAAAGGCCAAGCACACCGGTAAAAACTGCCAGGCAATAGACTAAAAATCGGGGCAGTCTTAACGTAACAACAGTCCAAAATCGCAGCTTCATGTTAATGCTGGCGCGAAACGTCCAGACACGCCAAAGCAGAGCCAAGCCGGACCAGCAGCGCAAGAACAAAACCACCACCATCCCGAGCAAACCGCTGCAAGACCCGGGCGTCCAATTTCTGCGGCGTCAGAAGCTCCACGAATTTCTGCCAGTGGCGCAAAAGGTCAACGCCATTGAGCCTTTATCGTCACATCACTTTTCCGCCGGTTTGCCGCCGGATTGGACCTGTTTTACCAGGTCATTGTATTTGGCAACAACGTCGTTCCGGTCTTTCACTTCGTCGTTGTATTTCTGCACTAGATCATTGCGCTGGGCGACGAGGTTGGAGATGGCCCCGTTCTGCTTGTCAATGCCGGCATAGGCTTCCTTCAGCTTCGCTTCCAGCGCGTCCACGGCGGCTTTGTACTGTGCGATTTCGTTGGTGGCATTTTCGTTGGCGAATTGCAGTTGCACGATTTCAGCCTTTTGTGAAAGGATAAGTTGTTCATTGGTCGCGGCAACGGCCTTCAGTTCGGTGAGCCGCGTGTCCATCTGGTTCACCTGATGATTCAGTGTGGCGAGGGAATTGGTGTAGCCCTGAATGGCGGCGTTGCGGTCATAGACGATCCGGTTGAGGGTCTGGATTTCTGTGCGCTGGACGGTTTGTTCGTACCATTGCCAGGCGCAAAGACTGCAGAGGCCGAGGGCGAGAACGATGAACAGGTTGACTTGAAAATATTTCATGGGGATGGATGGTCGGAAGCCGCGTTGACAGCGATGGCCACGCGCTGGATGCCGGCGCGTTTCACCAAGTCGAGCACGAACACCACCGAACCGTGTGTGGCGTCGTGCGCGCCGGTGATGTAAACCGGCAGGTTCGTGTTCAGGCTGTAACGGTTCGTAAGCAGGGTGAACAATTCGGGGAAGGCGATGGGTTTGTCGTCCGCGGAAACCTGGCCGTCCTGGTTCACGGTGAGATTCACGATGTCGGGCTTATTGGCGGGAGTGGCGAGTGTGGCGGTGGGCAGATTGGACTTGACCGTGCGGACAATCTGCATCTGCAAGCTGACCATCATGAACGACGCGAGCAGGAAAAACATGATGTCAATCAACGGAATGATTTCCAGCCGCGATTTTTTTTCCGGGATGGGCGTGCGGATTTTCATGGTGTCGCCGGGCTTTGCCGGCTGTCGGTCATGAAGGAAACCTTTTGGATGCCGACCGCGCGGGCGGTTTGATACACCTTTACCATGTTGCCATGCAACGTGTCGCGGTCGCCGCTGATATAAATCGGCAGGTCGGGGTTGGCGTGGAAACGGTTGCTCAAAACGAGGCCGAGATCGGCCAGCGAAATCTCCTTTTTCTCCAGCCAGACAGCGCCCGATTTGTCCACGGCGATGTTGACCATGTCTGGCCGGAAATCCTGCCGTGACTGCGAAGCGGGCGGCAGGTTGACCCTGATGTTTTCGGTCCGGCTCATCTCCAGGGCCATCATCATGAACGACGCGAGCAGGAAAAACATGATGTCAATCAACGGAATGATGACAATCCGCGAGCGTCGTTTCGGAATGGGCGAAGGAATCCTCATGGGCAACAATTTTCAATGGCTGGTGGCCTGGCCCGGCGATTCCGGCTTGTGCAGATGGACGGTGTCGCCCGTTTTTCCGCCACCGACCAGGACCTCGACGTTGGTCGCCGCGGTTTCCAGATCGAACTGCATTTGCGCCACTTTGGCGGAGAAATAATTGAACGGAATCAACGAGAAGATGGCGATGGCCAGTCCGCAGGCGGTGGCAATCAGCGCCTCGCCAATGCCGCCGGTAACACTGACGACGGACAATTCCGCATTGCCGATGTTGAGAAAGGCGCGCATCAGGCCGGTCACGGTGCCGAGCAGTCCGAGCAGCGGCGCGAGCGTGACCAGCGTGTCCATGACCATCAGGAACCGCCCGGCGCGTTTGAGTTCAATGCCGGCCGCCAATTGCAGCGCACCGAGCAACGAGCCGTGAGCATGGCCGACGTGGTCGAGGCCGTGATGAATCACACGGATGACGGGGTCGTCCGAGCCGGCGGCGATTTGCCGGGCGGCGGTCAGGTCGGAATTTTCCAGCGCGGCCAGCAGTTGCTCCATCTTTTGCGGGTCGCGTTTCTGGCTTTCGCGCCACCACCAGAAGGCGCGCTCGCCAACGACGGCGACGGCGACGATGGTGCAGACGAGAATCGGCCACATGACGGGGCCGCCTTTGAGGAAGAATTGGAGAACGATGTTGGCGAGCATATTTTTGTTTGGTTTCAGTTCAATTGCAGTTGGTAAGTGATGCTGGTCTGGAAAAGCCGGTTGCCGGCTCCGGCGGGAAGCCGCCAGTGATGTTTGATGTAGTCCACGGTGGCATGGTCGAGAACAGGAAAGCCGGATGATTCCTTCACGTCCACGGAGACGACATTGCCCGTGTCATCGCCGGTAAGCAACAGAACCACCGTGCCTTGCTCGCCCGTTTGCAGGGCGATGGGCGGATAAGGCGGTTCAGGCCGTTCGCCGCCCGTGCCGGTGTTGAAAAGCGAACCAATGTGGATGGGAGCTTCCTGCGGCGGGGAGGCGAGCGCGGCCGGCACGACAAGCGTGCCAACGGTCGGAACGCCAAAGTTGACGTCCGGCGCGTTCGGCAGGGCGACGAGGACGCGCGGCTGATTGTTTGGTTCCGCCTGCTCCGGCTTTTGAGCGACTGCCTGCGGCGGCAACACCGCCGGCTGGACGATGACGGGAACCTCTTCCCGGATGGGCGGGACCGGTTTGATAACTATGACGCCGCGCCGCGCCCCGAAAATCCCGATGCAGAGAAAGAGGAGGCAAATCGAATTGACCCAGGCGAGTTTGAGATTGGCGTCCTGGTTTCTCGCCGGCAGGCAATACCGGGCCAGTTCGTCTTTCAACTCGTAAACCGTCATGGTTCGATTTGCATCCATGTCATTTATCAAAGGTGCCGGTGTTCAGAACGCATAGCTGAGGGAGCCAAAGAAGCCGAGGCGCTCGCCGTATTGCGCGGCGTTGACACCCACGCCGCTGCCGTTGCGCAGTTGATAGATGTTGTCCGTGACGTTCACGACATCGAGCCGGGCCGTCAAGACTTGTTTTTTGTGAATTTTGAAGCTCTGTGCCGCTCCAATGTTCACCGAGTAGTAGGCTGGAACGCTCCCGCCGTTGGGTATGGTTTCGCCACTGCTTGTCGTTGCATCGGTTCTTAATCCCGTGCCGTAGAGAGCATCCACATAAACACGCGTGCTGGTACGGGGAGATTCATTCCAAAGATACGACGTGCCGAAGGAGCCGGTGACCCGCTGATCATGGTCCAGATAAATCCAATGATTTTTAACATAAGCCAGGTCGGCCGGGTCGAACAGGAACTGTGACGAGTTCCAATTTTCACCCTGCGCCACCGAGTAGGCGACGTTGGCATAAGTCGAGAGACCGCCGACCGTATAGCTGCTGGAGAATTCCACGCCATAAACCTGGCCCCGGCTGTAATTGAACGCCGAAAGAATCAGCGTCTGTCCAAACAACCCGTCGTCGAGCTGGTTCTTGGCGTATTTGTAATAGCCGTCCACCCCCACCTGCAATCCCGGCGCCAGTTTCTGCGTGATGCCGGCGTCGAAATAATCCGCGCGTTCGGCTTTCACTCCGGTGATGCCGTTGGTGATGGATGAGGCATTCGACGTGCCGTCGAACAGATTCACCGTCGATGGCGTCACATTTTCAACCGGCGGCGGTGTGAAGTAACGCGCGTAACCCGCATGCAATGTTGTCGAGTCCGTGGGCTGATAGATGAGATTGGCGCGCGGACTGACCTGGTTTTCATGGTCAAACGACGCGTCAAAGACGTCAAAACGCGCGCCGTAATTGAACGTGAGTTGCGGAATGATTTTCCATTCGTCCTGCAAATACACCCCGGCAAACAAGCCATGGAGTGTCGGATTATCCGAGATGGGATATGCCGAACCGATGGGATTACCGGAGGGATCGAGGTTAAACACGGTCGTGCTCGAATTCTCGGTGACGGATGTGTCCAGCAATAACCCGCCGCAGCGAATCGTGTGTTTGTCGCCGAGCTGGTAACTGGCATCGGCTTGCAGCCCGCCGGAGTAGAGCGTCCGCTTTTCGTTGCTGGCCACGCCGTTGAAATAAAGGTCGCCGACCGGGTCCGGAAGGAAATGCACGCTGCTGTTCCGGAAGAAGGCGGAAGTTTGATAATTCAGATCACCCGCCGATTTCTGATAGGTCACAACGCCGAAATAATTCTGTTCGATTTGAGTTTCATTCAGGGCGCTGGAATCAAAAGTCGCCGGTCCTTGGGTCGAGTTCCACGGGTTGGTGCCCGGCGCGGTACCCACCGGCAATCCGGGTGTGTTGGGAACTTCAAAATTGCTGTAGGACGCACTGCCCATCACGCTGATCCGGCTCGTGTCGTTCAAAATGCGCGAGGCATAGACAAACGACTTGTACTGCTCCGTGTTGTCATGGATGGGAGTTGCGCTCGGCGTGGGATTTTCAATGCCGAGGTTGTTGTTGTCGTAGCTGCCATCCACAAAGTAATTCCATTTCCCCTGCGAGCCGCCGTATTCAAAGCTCGGCCGGATCGTGTCGTAACTGCCGCCATACATGGACACCTCGCCGCCCGGATCGAACGCGCCGCTTTTGGTTTGAATGTCCACGACACCCGCCGTGCGGAAGCCGTATTGAGCGGGCAGCGAACCGGTGATGAGTTGCATGCTCTCCACGAAACGCGGGTCGAGTTCCAAGCCGAACCCGGTGATGCCTTCCGGCAGCAGCACGTCGTTGATACGGTATTGCAGGTTCGCATGTTCGCCCCGGACGTGCAGGTCGCCATTGGCCGCCGAATCCTCCGCCACACCCGGCGCGCGCAAGACCACCTGATTCATCGGCGCGTTGCCGCCTTGCGACAGGGCGGCGATTTGATCCTTATCGATCGTGTAAGCCGTTGCACCCAAATCCGGCACGATCTGGTTTCGTGCCTGGTTCAATTTGCCAACGACGGTGACATTCCCCAGTTGGGTGACATTCGTTGAGTTTACTGGAGACACAACATTGGTTGAACTTGCCGAAGAGATGACATTGGTCGGGTTTCCCGAAGTCGCGACGTTGGTCGGGCTTGCCGAAGTTATGACATGGGTTGAACTTTCCGAGACCACGACATTCGTGGGACCTCCCGAACCCATAACGTTTGTGGGACTTTCCGAGGACACGAGGTTGGTCGGGCTTCCCGAGGACACAACATTTGCTGGGATTGCGCTGTTTGTCTGTGCCAGCACTGTCCCGCCACAGGACAACGCCACCGACGAAATTACCGCCAAATACACTCTGCGATTTTCATATTTTTTTTCTGCAATTTTTTTCATAAGCCTGAATCCGTTAAATTTTCAAACCGGCCGGCGAATTTTTTGAGGATTCGCACTTTGCGAACTGCCACCCGGCAGATACAAAGATTTGGTTTGGTATCAGCGTCTTCGGACGAGAAGACTCACCTTTGTCCGAAGCCGACAGGAATTAGGAAGCAATGCAGAATGAGGGAGGGGCGCGGCCTGGAGGAAGATTTTCTATGGCCGGGCAAAAATCGGAAATTTCGATGCGGGGAGTTGTGTCAACGAAGGTTGCGGGTGCGACCACCGGAATGTCACACGGGGTCGTCGCAATTTTTCCATGAGCGATGGCGACGATCGCGCAGTCGTCATCGTTGTCGGGAATTGATCCACCGTGCAGCCACGCATGAAGGGGCGTCCATACCTCGGCGGCGGCCATGAACAGCCATACCGCCAGCGACAACATCGCCGTTGCCGCGTAAAAACGCTGCCGCATCCGGCGATTCATTTGACACTTCTGGTATTGCAAACTGTTTGCAAGCTAGCAAACGGTGTGCCGCCAGCAAGACTAATTTTTCGGGTGAAACGACTTTATTTCCCGCAGCAGTGCTTGAACTTCTTGCCGCTGCCGCAGGGGCAGGGGTCGTTGCGCCCGACTTTCGGGCCGGTGCGGACGGGCTTGGCTTTCTCCGCCGCCGCCGCCGCTTCGCTGACGACATCGCTGGGCTTGGGCTGCCCGCCGCCGGAACCCGCCGGACCCGCGCCGCCGAAAGCGCTGGCGGCCTGGTGCAAGGTTTGTTGCGGAACGTTCTTCAGAAAATTTTCAAACGCCATCATGCTGGACGCGCTGCGGAAGATGTTGTGGCAGATCTCGGTCTTCACGTTGACCATCAACTCGTCGAAAATCTTGAAGGCCTCGGCCTTGTATTCGATGAGCGGGTCGCGCTGGCCGTAACCGCGCAGGCCGATGCTGTAACGCAGGCTGTCCATTTCGTAGAGGTGTTCCTGCCACAGCCGGTCAATCGCACTGAGAATCGTGAACCGCTCCACTTCCTTCAAGGCATCGGGGTTTTCAAAGCTGATTTTGATGTCGTAAGCCTTGCGGACGCTGTCGGAGATGAAATTGCAGACGGCGAATTGCGCCGGGCTGAGTCCGTCGAACAATGAGCCGGACACGGGGTGCTCCTTGCCGGAATCGGCGGCCTTGAGGATTTCCGGCTCCGGCAGGCCGATGGGGAAGTTCAGGTTCACCCAGTCGGCCAACTGGCGGACCTTCCATTCGTGCGTGTCGGAATCCGCCGTCGTGAATTGCGCCACCTTGTCCACGACGACCTCTTCCATGATGTCCATGAGCCGGTCGCGCACGTCTTGACCGCTGATGATTTCGTTGCGGAAGCCGTAAATAACTTCGCGTTGTTTGTTCATCACGTCGTCAAATTCGAGCGTGCGTTTGCGGATCTGGAAATTGTGTTGTTCCACGCGCTTTTGCGCCTGCTGAATGGAACGGTTGAGCCAGGGATGCGTCAATTCCTGGCCTTCCTCCAGCCCCATGCGTTCCATCATTTTGACAATGCGGTCGGAACCGAACAGCCGCATCAAATCGTCCTCGAGCGAGATGAAAAAGTGCGACGAGCCGGGGTCGCCCTGGCGCGCGCAGCGGCCGCGCAACTGGCGGTCAATGCGGCGGGCCTCGTGCCGTTCCGTGCCCATGACGTGCAGGCCGCCGGTAACCCTGGTTTGCGGTGTCAGGTTAAAGGCCTGGGCCGCCGGGTTTGGTTGAACCCCCCCGCTGCCGTTGCGGATTTCTGAATCAATCTCACGAACTTCTCCGGTCGAGGGTTCCGTCAACTTGTATCTGTATCCCTTGCCTTCGGGATGCGGCTTGCACTCTACGTTCCACATTACGCCGGGGCCGAGTTTGATGTCCGTGCCGCGTCCGGCCATGTTCGTGGCAATGGTCACGGCGCTGCGCTGGCCCGCCCGCGACACGATTTCCGCCTCCTGCTGGTGGTATTTCGCGTTCAGGACGGAATGGATGATGCCTTCGCGCTTGAGCATCCGCGAAAGCTGTTCGCTGACTTCAACGGAAATCGTGCCGACCAGGATCGGCCGGCCCTGGGCGTGGATTTGTTTGATTTCGGCGAGGACGGCGGTGAACTTTTCACGCCGGGTTTTATAGACCGCGTCGTTGCCGTCCTTGCGGGCAATGGGACGGTTGGTCGGGATGACCAGCACGCCGAGCTTGTAGATGTCGAAAAATTCGGAGGCTTCGGTTTCCGCCGTGCCGGTCATGCCGGCCAGCTTCTGGTAAAGCCGGAAATAATTCTGGATGGTTATCGTGGCGAGCGTCTGGGTTTCGCGTTCGATCTCGACGCCTTCCTTGGCTTCCACGGCCTGGTGCAGGCCGTCGCTCCAGCGGCGACCGGGCATGAGGCGGCCCGTGTGTTGGTCCACGATGATGACCTTGTTTTCCTGGATGACATATTCCACGTCGAGCTGGTAGAGGCTGTAAGCCTTGAGCAACTGGGAGATGGCGTGAATCTTTTGCGCTTTGACCTCGAAATCCTGTTGGACCTTTGTTTTCGCCTCCAGGCGTTTGCGTGCGTCAGGTTCCGGTCCGGCGTCAATTTCGTGCAACGCCGTCGTGAGGTCGGGCAGCACAAAGGCTTCCGGGTCCTTGGGACTGACGAAATTGCGGCCTTTTTCAGTCAGGTCGGCTTCATGACTTTTTTCGTCAATGGCGAAAAGCAATTCCTCCTTTTCCCGGTAAAGGTCAACCTTCTTCTGGTCCTTGTGCAATTCGAGTTCGGCCTGGTTCATCAGCTTGAGATTTTCCGGGTCTTCCAGAACCTTCATCAAGCCCTCGGCTTTGGGCTGGCCGGTTTTGACGCGGAACAGCAGCATGCCGATTTCCTGTTCGAGCGCCTCGGCATTCTGGACATTCGAGCCGTCCGCCGGATGCAGTTTTTTGATCAGCCCTTCGGCCTCGGACAAAAACCGCGCGCACAATTTCTCCTGGGCACGGACCAGCGATTCGACCAGCGGCTTCCACTGGCCATATTGCTCGTCATAGGTGTGGACGGACGGGCCGCTGATGATGAGCGGCGTGCGCGCTTCATCAATCAGAATCGAGTCCACTTCATCCACAATGGCGTAGTAATGACCGCGCTGGACCTGTTCCTCCGCGCGCACGGCCATGCCGTTGTCGCGGAGGTAATCAAAGCCGAATTCGGCGTTCGTGCCGTAGGTGATGTCGCAATTGTACTGTTCCCGGCGGATCCGGGGCGGCTGATCGTGCAGGATGCAGCCAACGGTCAGACCAAGGAATTTGTAAATCGCCCCCATCCATTCGGAATCGCGCGCGGCGAGATAATCGTTCACCGTGACGACATGCACGCCGCGGCCGGTGAGCGCATTGAGATAAACGGGCAGGGTGGCGACAAGCGTTTTGCCTTCGCCGGTGGCCATTTCGGCGATGCGCCCGCTGTGCAGCGCGTACCCGCCGATGAGCTGCACGTCGAAGGGAATCATCTCCCAAAGCAACGGATGCTCGCGCACGATGATTTCGGATTTGCGTTCGGTGAGCCGGCGGCAGGCGTTTTTGACGACGGCGAATGCTTCGGGGAGGATGTCATTGAGCATGCGGGCCAATTCCGCCCGGTCCTGAATGGATGACAATTGCGCCTTCCAGGCGGCGGTTTTTTGACGCAGCTCGTCGTCGGAAAGCTTTTGCAGTCCGGCCTCGATCTCGTTGATCCGGCCGACGAGCGGCCAGAGCTTCTTAAGTTCGCGGTCGTTTCTTGACCCAAAAATCCATTTCAGAAAATTCACGGTAAACCTGAATCGTCGGTTGAAAACAGATTAAAACGCTACGCGAAGGAACGCCAAGCGTCAAAGCGAATCGCCGGTCAAATGGACGGACGGGTGGATGGCTTTTGCCGGGAGGCAACGGCATTTCCAGGCTGCGAACCGGATTCCTAGGCGGTGGTTTGTTGCGGCGGCGGCGGGTTGGGACGGGAGGTCGGGTTTGGATTTGGCGACATGGCTTCGCGAACGATGAGCCCGGCGCGTTTGGCCGCCTCGGAGATGAGCTTGAGGTGCGGTTCGAGCGCAGGATCCTGGCTGTGCTTGAACAGCAGGCGGTCGGCATAGCCGCGAATAATGGCGATGATATTGTTCAATTCATGCGCGACGGCGGGCGGGATGTGCTGTGCCGGGTCAGACTTCCGGGCGGATTCATGCAAAGCCCCCGTTCCGGCGGCCGACTCCGCCATTTTTTTGTAGATGTTTTCCATTGATGACATCGTCCCCCACGCACAGCAACTGGCACGCCAGATTGGCGGGCCGAAAGAGGCTCGAATTTCCCGGATTTGCCGCCGGCCAAGGCCGCGCCTCGTATCGGGTTTTCGGTTGGATGAGACATTTGTTCCGAAGCAGGACATTCGGGATGCCGGAAGGCAGAAGGATGAAGGCAGAAGGGAAAAGCGCGGACGCTTCCGTCTTGTTTCTTCATGCCTGATTCTTCATTCTGCCTCTGACAATGAACACGGCGCTTGCATCCCTCGGCCTCATCGCCGGCAACCGTTCGTTGCCGCTGGAATTTGCCCGGCAGGCGCGCGCCGCCGGGGTCAAACGCCTCGTGGCCGTTGCGGTTCAAAATGAAACCGATCCGGCCCTCGCCCCGCTCGTGGACGACATTGTCTGGCTCAAGGTCGGCCAGCTTTCAAAAATGATTTCCGCGTTCGCCGACCGGGGCGTAAAGCAATGTGTCATGGTCGGCCAGATTGCGCCGAAGCATCTGTTTGATTTGCGCCCCGATTTGCGCGCGATGTCCCTGTTGTTTCGGCTGAAGGAGAAAAACGCCCACACGATTTTTGGCGCGGTGGCGGATGAAATGAAAAAGGACGGCATTGAACTGATTGAGGCCACGCCGTGGCTGAAACCGCTCATGCCGCAAACCGGCTTTCAGCTCGGCCCGAAACTGACCGACGGGCAGCGAGCGGATGTCGAATTTGGCTTTCATATCGCCAAGGAGGTTTCGCGCCTGGAAATCGGCCAGACTGTGGTGGTCAAGAACGGCACCGTGCTGGCGGTTGAAGGTTTTGAAGGCACGGACCCCTGTCTCACGCGCGGAGGAAAGCTTGCGGGGCGGGATGGCGGGGCGGTCGCCGTCAAGGTGGCAAAGCCCATGCACGACATGCGCTTTGATATTCCCTGCATCGGCTCGCAGACGCTGGAAACCTGCGCCCAGGCGGGAGTTTCCGTGCTGGCGCTGGAAGCCGGGAAAACCCTGCTGCTGGAACGCGAGACGTGCGAATCCCTGGCCACGAAAAATAAAATCTCGGTCACAACCATTTCCTGACACCCAACTCCCACTTCCCACTCCCAACCATGTTAACCTCCCACGAACTCTTCGGTTTCATGTCGCCCGGCCTGGCCAACGACATCATCACGTTCACGTTTGAATCGGACAAGCCGGCTTACCGCGCCGCGCTGAATGCCGTTGCCCAGGCGCGCCACCTGCGCCCGGTTTTCCTGGAGCGCCAGCCCAAAGCCCAGCGGCATGCGACCATGCTGGCCACGCTGGCCCGGCCGCCGCTGGATATGATCGCGGGCGGCCTGATTCGCGCCTGGCTCTTGAAAAAGTACAAGGCCATGCTCGTGGATTTTTTGAATGCCCTGGGGATCAAAAACGAGGAGGGCGTGGTGGATAATTTGCCGGAGAACATGGACGACGCGAAATTGAAGTCCGCGATGGAAACGTTGCTGGCGAAATATCCGCCCGAGGTCGTGGCGGTTTATCTGAATGCGTTCAACGACATGAACGAGGCCAACTGGGCGAATCTCAAGAGCGCCTTGGAATCGGATGCCCGGCTGCAACTGGGCGCAAGTGTTTGAAGGTTGACCAAAACACCCCGGCGACGGAGGATTTCCGAATGGAGAATTTGACGGGCAGCCGGGCGCAAATTCTTAAATGGAGCCGCTCAAAGTGGGCGGGGTTGGCGATTGTCGGCTGCGTGTTCGGACTGGCCGCCGCGCTTTCCTGGCGCAAATGGCCCGATCTCCTCGTTGACTTTGGCATACAGCTTTATCTGCCGTGGCGGATCTCCCAGGGAGAGGTTCTCTACCGCGATGTGCTGTATTTGACCGGTGGTCCGTTGTCCCAGTATTTCAACGCCCTGCTTTTCAAGATTTTCGGCGTTTCAATGCGGACACTGATTTTTGCCAACCTGGGCATCACGGCCGGGATGTTGGTTTTGGTTTATCGCCGTTTCCTCGCGGCGGCGGACCGGCTGACGGCGACCATGGTTTGTCTGGGGATTGTGCTGGTGTTTGCGTTCCAGCATTTTGTCAATGTCGGCAACTACAACTATGTCACGCCCTATTGTCACGAGGTGTTTCACGGACTCGTGCTTTCCCTCGCGGCGATCATGTGGCTGTCAGATTGGGTGGAAAAGGGGCGAATCCGATTTGCCGGGGCAGCCGGCTTCGGCTCCGGCCTGGTATTCCTGACCAAACCGGACGTCTTCCTGGCGCTGATGATCTGCGCGGCGACGGCTTTTTTCATTGTCGGCTTTTTTCATCGTCGGACCGGTCTGGCGGCAAAATCGCTGGCGGCATTCCTGCTGGCCGGATTGGTTCCCTTGCTGGCTTTTTTTGCGCTTTTTCTCCGGGTGGAAAATTGGCAAACCAGCGCACGCTCGGTGGTTTCGGCGTGGGCGCCCTTGTGGCATACGTCCATTACCCGGGACCCGTTTTATCAGTGGTGCCTGGGATGGGACATGCCATTTTTTCATCTTAAAAAAATGGCCGCAAATTTCCTTTTCATCGTGGCGGTAACTGCGGTTTACGCTTTGATATTCCGGTACAGGGCGGAATCAAGGTTCAAATGGCTGAAACCGGCCTGGGTGGTCTGGCTGTTGTTGATCGCGCCCCTTCTGGTTTTGGCCGCGATTTGGAGTTGGATTGATTGCGGCCGGTCATTGCTCCTGCTGGCGTTGTCCGCCTGCGGATTGCTGGCGATGAATTACCGGAAGGCCGCGACCGGACAGGCGGCGATCTTTCCATTGCTTTGGAGCGTATTTGGCCTGGTATTGCTGGCCAAGCTGGGATTTTTCACGCGGATCTGGCAGTATGGATTCGCGCTGGCCATGCCGGCGTTTGCGGGGATGGTATATTTGTTTGTTTGGCTGCTTCCGTTGCTATTGGAACAAAAATACCGGGTCCGCATCCCTTTGTTTCGCGCGACCGCCTGTCTGGTGCTGCTGATCGGATTTGCCCGCCTGTTTCTGCTCTCGGAATCGAAGTATCTCCGGAAAGACCTGGCGGTGGGAAACGGTGGGGATAAAATCATGGCCTATGGTCTCGCCGTGGATCCATTTCATGGCACGGTTGAAACCGCATTGTCCTGGATCGAAAAGAATGTCCCGCCGGACGCGACGCTGGCGGTCCTGCCCGAAGGAGCCATAATTAATTATCTGAGCCGGCGGGTAAACCCGACTCCCTGCCTGGTCTGGGTTCCGCCGGTGTTCGAGGTGTTCGATCAGGCCAGCATGACCGACGCGTTTCAGAAAAACAGTCCCGACTATGTTTTGATCATTGCGCGAAGTGCCACCGAATTCGGGGTGGGGTTTTTCGGCTACGACCCGCGAAACGGGGCCGGCCTCAAACAGTGGATCGACAGCCATTACGACCGGGTCTATCCCGTGCCGGACCCGGCCGAACAATCCCCGCCCGGCAGTCCCTTCTTTGCCGAACTGCAAATCCTGAAACGCCGGGCGCCCCTGATCCCGGCGGTGAAAAATTGAAACGACCCGGCGTCCGCCCATACTTATCACGCTGGTAAAAAATACCTTGTGGTATTCGTCGGCACATTCGCCATCGCATCATTGGCGTCGGTCATCGAACCGGGGCGCAGCCTATTTTGAAATGTTCGACCGGGACCTTGCGAATCGTGCTGAAACCACCTTCAGGAACTCGTTGGCGGCACGACCGGGCGGACGCTGCTTTGGCCAGACGGCGACAATCTTTCGCTCCGGCCTCGGTGACTGGAGCGAGCGATACTCCGGCAAATCCTTGCGCTCACTCCGCGCCGCCATCGCCGGAATCAGCGAAATGCCCAACCCCGAAGCGACGAGTGCCTGAATCGTCTCGAGTTGGGCGCTGCGAAAGCTGATTTTGGGCTTCACGCCACGGCGACCGCGTAACGAAGTTGATGCATTTCCATAGGGAATGCCTATGGTGACGAAAGGGAAAAAGTATTTCAACAATAGCGTAAAACTGGTTTAATGAATCAACAACAACCAAAGACAAACGAGAAAACATATGTCAACCGAAGCCAAATGTCCTTTCCACCACGCTGCCGAAGGCGGCACGTCGAACCGCGACTGGTGGCCGAACCAATTGAAGCTCGAACTCTTGCACCAGCATTCCGCCAAGTCCAATCCCATGGGCGAGGACTTCAACTACGCAAAAGAGTTCAAGAGCCTCGACC
>JBKQOA010000116.1:0-15813 GCA_052145735.1 Limisphaerales bacterium | reverse complement strand
TCGCCGGGCGGGACTACAGTCGCGCTATGGCATCTGACTATGACGCAACGGAGTTTGTGGACACTGATTTTCAGGCGCACAAAACACCCGGGCTGTCCGCCGGCGATCCGCTTCGCCCGCCCACGCGCGACGAGGTGGACCGCAAAGTTGTCGAGGCCCAGCAAAAGCTCGCCGAATTGAAGCGCGCGCAGGAAGACTTGGAGCGCGAACGCGCCTCGCTGGAGGAATTGCGCCGGCGCCAGACGGAATTCCAGACCGGCCGCCAAGAAATGATTCATCACCTGACCCGCGGCCTGGGCCTGCTCGAGGAGGCCGAGTTCAACGCCCGCCGCGACGCCGAACAGATGGTCAAGACCGTCACCGATTTCCGGGATGCGCTCGACAAAATCCAGGCCATCCACGACGAGACGTGGACGAAGGAGAGTTTCAGCATCGAGCTGACCCGCGGGCTCACCACCATTGAAAATGCGCGCATGGAATGGAACTCCGCGCGGCTTAAATTTCCCGTCCTGGCCGGCGAGGTGAAGGAGGAAACCGAGGGGACAGAAACCCCGGCCCCGGCTGCATCGCCGTTTGCCAATGTCGGTTTTGGCGACCTGTGCAAGTTCGGTCTGGCGATGACCTGGCCGCTGGTGCTGGTGGCGTTGGGCGCATTGGTCGTGCTGATCGCGGTCCTGCTGCGCCACTGAAATCTGTCGTATGGGGCCCGCGAAAAAAAAAGTTGACCCGATTTCCGACCGCTCCCGCGCCCTCACCGACCAGATTGCCGCGCTCGAAGCCGAAATCAAAAAGCTCGACTCGCAACTGCAGCGCGCCCCGGCGCCGAAATTCCGGTCCACCGCCATTCCGCACGGCATGACCGTCGCCCGGTCCCACGAATCAACGCCGCCGCCGCCAGTGCACGAACCGGTTTTTGAAGAGATAAAACCGTTGCCGGACACCGAGGAAACCGCCGCGCCCGATCAATTCAACGAACTCGGCGTCCGGAAATACGATTTGCCCGGATTGTTCAACCGCCTCCGGAACCATTTCCGGCGGCCGACCACGAACAATCCGCGGTTGGTCGCCTATCTGGCCGCCGGCGGCGTGCATGGCCTGCGCCCGATGCGCTACGAAAAGCGCGTGGCCCGCAACCGCTTCATTCTGCTGGCTATTGTTTTGTTTGTAATCCTGCTCGGCACACTTGTGGTTTATATCGGCCACCATTGACATGAAAAACTATTTCTGGGAACTGCCGGTCTCCACGCGCATCGGGCGATTTGTCGCCCGCTATTCGGAGAAAGGACTGGCGGAATTGAATTTCCCGCCGGCGGGGCGAGTGTCCTCACGAGCCGTCAGTCGTAGGAAACGGGGTGACGGGTCGCAATTTTCTCCATCCGAAATCAGAAATCCGAAATCAGAAATTGTTAGTGCCTCCTCACGTCGTCTCCTGCAAACCAAAATCCGCAGCTGGCATCGCGCAACCGGTGCTGCGTTGAACGCAGTTCTCGCCGGGCGTGCGGCGAAAACGCTGCCTCCGCTCGATTGGTCCGGCAAAACGGAATTTCAGAAAAGCGTCTGGAACGCCCTGCGGAAAATTCCCGCCGGCAAAACGAAAAGCTACGGCGAAATCGCCCAGGCCCTTGGCAAACCGAAGGCCGCCCGGGCCGTGGGGGGGGCGTGCGGGGCGAACCTGATTCCGGTCCTGGTCCCCTGCCATCGTGTGCTGGCCGCCAATGGAAAGATCGGCGGCTTCTCCGGCGGATTAAATCGAAAGCGAGATTTGCTCGCGCGGGAAGGCGTTTCCCCCTGGCAGCCGCAGAGCGGCGACCGAAAATAGCCCGCAGTTTCAACTGTGGGCTGTTTTCATTCGCGCCTCCGGCGCTGGGCTGTAAAACCTTATTTTGCCGTCAGCCGGATGATTTCACGCAAGGTTGTGCGCGGGCGGAATTTCACGAAGCGTTCGAGCTTTTTCACTGTTGGCTTGCGGCGGCGCATGTCGTCAAAAGCCGGCGCGGCGGCGGCACCGAAGCCCTTGGGCACAGACGAATAGGCCTTGGCGTACGGCACGGATTGGATCTTCGATTTCGAATCAAGTGTTTTGACGACCAGGCGCGCGAGTTCCAAAATGCCGACCTCCTCCGTGCCGCCGATATTGAAAATTTCGCCGCGCGCGGCTTTGTTTCGTTGCAGCCGCACCAGCGCCTCCACCGCATCGCTCACGTGGCAGAAGCAGCGCGTCTGTCTGCCGTCGCCAAAAACCTTCAGCGGCTGGTTCTTTTTGGCCGCGGCGATGAACCGGGGCAGCACCATGCCGTAGCGGCCGGTCTGCCGCGGACCAACCGTGTTGAACAGCCGGGCGATGATGACCGGCAGCGATTTTTCCCGCGCGTAGGCCAGCGCCAGGAATTCGTCCGTGAGCTTCGAGCAGGCGTAACTCCAGCGGGGTTGGCCGGGCGGACCGATGAGCAGATCGTCGTCCTCACCAAACGCGGTTTTTTGGCTCTTGCCGTAAACTTCCGAGGTGGAGGCCAGCAGCAGCGGTGTGCGTTTGGCCGCGGCGGCGCGCAGCAAAACCTGGGTTTCGTAAAAGCTCGATTCGAGCACGCTCAACGCAGATTTCATCACCAACTCAACGCCCACGGTGGCCGCCAGATGAAAAATGAATTCCGCGTTGGCAGCCAACCGCGGCAGTTGGCGGCACACGGAAATTTTGGATTGAACCACGCGCAAGCATGGGTGTGATTGGACCGCGCGCAGATTTTCCAGGCTGCCGGTGGAGAGATCGTCAATCACCACCACCGTTTTGCCGTCCGCCAGCAAACGTTCAACCAGGTGGGAACCGATGAAGCCGGCGCCGCCGGTGACAAGGATATGTTCCGCATTTTTCATTTGAGCGCATCGGCGACGGCTTGCGCGAGTTTTTGGCGGAATTCGGGGTTTTCAATCAGCTTCGCTTCGTGTGGGTTGGACAGATAGCCGCCCTCAATGAGGATGGCGGGGCGACGTTGCCCGTGCAGCACGCCGATGAACCGCGCCCGGCGCACGCCGCGGTCTTCTTCGCCGGTCGCACGCAGCAACACGGTGTGCAATTGCACGGCCAGTTGCATGTTCTGCGCGTCAAAGTTGTTGTTGGGGAAAGATTGCGACCAGGTGTCGGCGTAGTCGCGCGTCAGGCTGGAAGGCATGCCCGCCGGGGTGGAGCAATAGGTTTCCAAGCCGGCCTGTCTTTGGTCCGGCGCGGCGGAATTGAAATGCAGGCTGATGAACAGGTCCGCGTGATGCGCCTCGGCAAACGCGACGCGATTGGACAGGGCCACATCCACGTCGTTGGTCCGGGTGAGGAAAACCTGCCAGCCGTTCGCCGCCAGCAGCGGCGCCAGCCGCAACGCCCAGTCGAGCGTGAACTCCTTTTCAAACCGCCCGTCCAAAACGCTGTGCGTGCCGACATTCACGCCACCGTGACCGGGGTCAATCACCACGACGCGGTTGCCAAACGTCAAGGGCGGTCCGAACAACAGCGGTTCGAGATTTTTCTGCAAATCGAGACCGTGGACGAAAACCTGGTCGTCAATGAATTCCGGGGAGAAACCGAGCTGGATTTCCACGCCGTTCCAGGTCGCTTCGCGGCTGCCGATGTCCAAAACCATCGTGCCGTTCGCCGTCCCGACGGCATACGCGGCCACCGGAGTGTGGGACACCAGGCGTGGCTGGCCGATTTTGTTTTCGGCCGCCCAGCGATCCAGTGAAGTCCATGTCGTGACCGGCGCCGTGAAGGCTGGCCTGGTCGGGGCCACCGGCCGGAATGACCGTGCGGCGGGAAATTGTCCAACCACGTTGGTATCCGACCAGTTCAACGAAGACATTTCACCGGTCATGACCGGCGGCGACGTGATGGTTTCTTCCAGGACGGTGGGGGTGGAGGCACACCCTGCCACAAGCAGTGCCGCGCCGACCGTGATGACCGCTGGTTTGAACACCCGGCCATTGTGCGGATGCTGAAACCGGACTCAAGCTGTTTTGGCAGGTTCGAATCGTTCCCGTCATCGCGCTTGTTCTCGTAATCATATCGCCGGTTTCGAGGACGAGAACGAGAACGAGGATGGTTTTTGCGTGCGGCTTGTTTGCGGCGTTCGCTTGCGGCATGATTCGCGCAGTGAAAATTCTAGTCGCCATCACCGGGGCCAGCGGCGCGCTTTACGCCCAGCGCCTGCTCGACAACCTCGACCCGCGCACCCATGAAATCCACGTCGTGCTCAGCAACTACGCGCAACAGGTCATCGCTGAGGAATTGCCCGGCGGCCTGCGGCTGCCCGACGGCATCAAGACCCACAGTCTCAAAAGCATGAACGCTCCGTTTGCCAGCGGCTCCAATCCGCCGGACGCGATGGTGGTCATCCCCTGCACGATGGGCACGATGGGCCGCATCGCGCACGGCTACAGCGAGGATGTTTTGCTGCGCGCGGCGGACGTGGTGCTGAAGGAGCGGAAAAAACTGATTCTCGTCCCGCGCGAAACGCCGCTGAGCCTCGTCCACGTCAAAAACATGGAACTGCTGTTGCAGGCCGGCGCGGTGATTTTGCCGGCGAATCCGAGTTTTTACGCCGGACCAAAAACGATCCAGGAAGTGGTGGACACCGTCGTGGCGCGCGTGCTGGACCATCTGGGCGTGGTAAACCGGCTCGCGCCGCGCTGGAGCGAGGAAAAGGAGTAACCACGGATGAACACGGAAAAACACGGATTTATTGGGAGGGCGGGCAGTCCTCTGCCCGCCGTCCGTCAAAACCCAACACGCGGCGCGCACGGAGTGACGCGCCCTGCCAACTGAAACTTTTCCGCATCCGTGTCCATCTGTGTTCATCCGTGGTTGAAAAAATGGTTTCCTTAATTAAAAAGTGGGGCTCGTTCGTGCGCTTCTCGCACACGGCCTTCGCCCTGCCGTTTGCACTGGCGGCCATGCTGGTGGCGGCGCGGGAGAATCGCGGTTGGCCGGGTTGGCGCATCTTCGGGCTGATTTTGGCGGCAATGGTTTGCGCGCGTACCTGCGCCATGGCGTTCAACCGCATCGCGGACCGGAAATTCGATGCGCTGAATCCGCGCACCGCCAATCGGCACCTGCCCACCGGTCAGGTGTCGCTGGCCGGCGCGCTGATATTTTGCGGGTTGTCCGCAGCGGGCCTGGTCACCACCAGTTATTTTCTCAATCCGTTGTGTTTTTACCTCTCGCCGGTCACGCTGGCAGTCATTTGCTTTTACTCGCTCACCAAGCGGTTCACGGAATTCACCCATGTTTTCCTTGGCCTCGCCTTGGCGCTGGCGCCGGTCGGCGCGTGGCTGGCGGTGAAAGGGCAGGGGGTTTCCGTTGCGGAAATTTTACAGATGAGCACGCTGGCCGCATCTGTCGTGCTGTGGCTGGTCGGGTTTGACATCATCTACGCCTTGCAGGATTACGAGTTCGACAAGGCGCACGGACTGCATTCGCTGGTGGTGGCCTGGGGACCAAAGAATGCGCTGGCCGCCGCATTTCTCGCCCACATGGTGATGTGCGGGCTGCTGCTGGCGTTCGGCCTGCTCTGCCGGTTCCGTCTGGCCTTCCTCCTGGGCTGGTTTCTCATCGTTGGCTGCCTCGTGCTGGAACACTGGATTGCGCGTCGCCGCAGCCTGAACTGGATCAACCTCGCATTCTTCCGGCTCAATGCACTGGTCAGCGCGGTCTTTTTCGTGGTCGTGGCCGCCGGGGTGATTTTTCAGGGCGGATTCAAATTGCGGTAAGACGCCAACATCGAACATCGAACGCTGAACGCCGAATGCGCACCGGATTATCTCGATTCGATGTTCAGTGTTCAGTGTTCAGTGTTTCCGACCAAATATTTTGGTAACATCCTTCCGGATTTGCTTCTGAAGTGGGTATGAACACGGTAAAATTAAACCAACCCATGCCTGACGGAAAAAAATGTCCACAATGTGGCACGCCGCTGCCCGCCGGTGCGCTCGCTGGGCTTTGTCCCGCCTGCCTGCTGAAACAGGGCGCGGCCGACGAAACCGCCACGGGCGGGCAATCGCCGCCGTTCCAGCCTCCGCCCGTCGCTGAACTCGCCACGAAATTTCCCCAACTCGAAATTCTCGAACTCGTCGGCAAGGGCGGCATGGGGGCGGTTTACAAGGCGCGGCAGAAGGAGCTGGACCGCATCGTCGCACTCAAAATTCTTCCGCCCGGCATCGGCGATGACGCCGCGTTCGCCGGACGCTTTACGCGCGAAGCCAAGGCGCTCGCGAAGCTGAATCATCCCGGCATCGTCACGCTATACGAGTTCGGCCAGGCCAACGGCCTGTTTTTCTTCCTGATGGAATTCGTGGACGGCGTGAACCTGCGACAATTGCTCCATGCCGGACGGATCGCGCCACGTGAGGCGCTCGCCATCGTCCCGCAAATCTGCGACGCGCTACAATTTGCCCATGACCAGGGCATTGTGCATCGCGACATCAAGCCGGAGAACATCCTGCTCGACCGCCGCGGACGGGTGAAGGTGGCGGATTTTGGCCTGGCTAAAATAGTGGGAGCGGAAGCGTCTGCTTCGTTCGGAGTTCCGCCTTCAGGCGGACCGGACCGGCTGAAGCCGGAACTCCAAACACCGGCCCTTACCGCTGCCGACAAGGTCATGGGCACGCCAAATTACATGGCGCCGGAGCAGAAGGAACATCCGGATGCCGTGGACCATCGCGCGGACATTTACGCGCTGGGCGTGGTGTTTTACCAGATGCTCACCGGCGAACTGCCCGGCAAACCAATTCTTCCACCGTCGTCCCGCCTCGGCGGGATGCAAATTGACGTCCGCCTCGATGAAGTGGTGCTGCGGGCACTGGAAAAAAAGCCCGAACTCCGATTCCAACAGGTCAGCGTCCTCAAGACGCAGGTGGAAACAATTGCGCAAACTCCTGTCGCGGGAAGCGATGCGCCGTTTACAGACAAACATCACAAGGCTCCTTGGAGTCCATTGCTGATTTTGATGTCAATCGGGCTGACGATCCTGTGTGTGGGCCTGGCGTTCCGGTTTTTCGTGCGTGGCAGCGGCATGGAAGTGATGACAGGCGTGGGAATGCTGGCAATAACCTTCGGATGCGCACTCTTTACCATCCGCGGCTACACCATCACGCGGAATGCCCTCCTGGTGCATCGTCTGTTGTGGAACACCCGGCTGTCGCTGGACGGTTTGAAGTCCGCGCGGTTCGAATTGGGCGCCATGCGCTGGGGCATTCGCTGCGGCAATGGCGGTTTTTTTTCGTTCACCGGCCTTTTTTACAACCGCAAGCTGGGCTTCCATCGTGCCTTTGTCACCGACCACATTCGAACTGTGGTGCTGCGCTACCCCCACCGCATCGTGGTCGTTTCGCCCACCGACCCCGAAGCGTTTGTCCGCGACCTCGCCGCTTTGACTAAGCAACAGGAACCCGAAATCCGAATTTCGGAACCGGAATTGGCTCCCCGTTTTTCGCCGACGGCTGTTTTCGGCGCCTTGTTGATCCCGGTCTTTTTCTTTTCGACCGTCTTTTGGAATTTCGGACATTGGGGTGGTTTGCAGGCCTTGGTGGGTGTTATAATATCCACCCTCGGTTTCGTATCCATTGTTGCTGCGACCGTCCTGGGCTGGGTTGCGGTTGTGCAAATCCGTCGTTCGGGCGGGCGCCTTTGTGGAATGTGGCTGGCTCTGTTCGATGGTTTGATGCTTCCGGGTTTGGTGTTGGATGTGGTGCTGCTTCTTGGTTTGCTTCTGGTCAACAAGTTCATCAATGTCTGGCTGCTGATTTGGTGGTATCCGGTTTTGGCGGAACATGCCTTTCTCAACAACCCGCACTTCCTGATTTGGCTGCTGTTCGCCGTCACCGCGGTTATGGGTAGCAATTACGTGATCGTTCGCGGTATCTGGCGGGCATCGAACAAGTCCACGGGCGGGTCAGCAGAGATGGCAGGTCTCGGTTGGAAAACCCCACTCGTTGTTGTTGCCACCGTGGTGACGATGCTCGTCGTTGCCGCGTTGGTTGCCTTCCATTTCCACCCGGAGAGGCCGTTCTACATCGGCCAAAAAAGTTTCCCGCAAGGCGATTACATCGAAATCACTTCGGTGGAACGATCCACCAACCGAATGGTCGTCAAAGGCCATTACAACCTCGTCAGTCACGACAACGCGCTGCTGGCGCTTTATTGCACTTCCACCAACAAGAATATTCACGAAGACGCGAGTCAGCGGATGCCGATTTCCAAGGGGCGCGGCGATTTTGAATTGTCCCGCTCCCACCTTTATCCGGGCTTGCATCATGTATCCATGTACGCCAACGGAGGTTCGTTCGCCGCACTCTATTTTGGGACCAGGGCTGAGGCGCTTAAGGAAAGCAAACTTCCAAAAAGATACAGTTTGGCGACCGGTGCGGCATCCACGACGGAACAAATCCAGGCCGCGTTCGACGAGATGAGCGGACTCAAGGACACGACCCCGGGAAGGCAATATGAACTTGAAGTCGGCGGCAAAAGGGAACTTGGGGCCGGCGATGATTTTCTACGGCGCCGGACCGGCCCGGAGATTCTGGCGAGCGGTTTGAGTTCCGGCTGTGGCGATTATGCCCTCGCCTTTGTTCATTTGATGGAAACGCGCGGGTTCCAGACGCTTTTCATTGACTCGGCGGAGGTTTCCCTGGGTTCGTTGGAATTTCATTTCTCCGGACACGTTGTTGTTGCGTTGCGTGATCCGGCAAATCAGCGATGGCTGCTGGCCGACCCGACCCACCGGCGCATCATTGCGAACAGCTGGTCTCCCGGCGACACAACTTTTTACGGTGATCATTACTGGATCGGCTACTGCGGCCCATTGAACGAATATCCGGTGCATAACCCGGAAGAACTGAAGGCCTTTTACTCCCGGACGTTGCAAAATATCCCGCCGGATTTTTGGAACCGGCACATTTTCAGGTTCAATTTCAAGGTGGATTCGTCACTGATGGCCAGTAACGGAAGTTATCTCAACCCGAATATCCCGCAGTTGGCCGAAAATCAGGAAAAGGCATTGGCGAAATTCGGCATCCGCCCGGAAAGGGAGATCAACATCCGGCTGGTAAAGAGCAACGATGCCTATGATAAATTGACGTATTCGGATGAAGCGGGATGGATATGTTCGTTGAGCCTTCATGCTGCGTGCTGCCTGAGTTTGATTGATTACATGCAAAGGACAGTGGCAAGCAGTTCAGAGGAGAAGTTCCACGATAAGCTGGTACAGGATGGAAGCACCCTTGAGAAAACTGTGAATTCCCCGGCTTCAACCAACTCGATTGCCCCCGATTTGAAAAATAATACCGGAGCGGCCGATGCCGCGGCGCAAGCCTGGCTGGCGCTCATTGATGCCGGGCGCTATTCCGAAAGCTGGAAAGAGGCTTCGGCCATTGTTCAAGGCGCAGCGACGGAACAGGGTTTTGCCAATTCGATGGAAACTTTCCGCAAGCCGCTCGGCGATCTGGTGTCGCGCAAATTAACATCGGCGGAACACCTGACGGAAATGCCCGGCGCGCAGGACGGACAATATGTTTTGATGCAGTTTGCTACTTCCTTCGCCAACAAGAAATCCGCCGTGGAAACCGTCACGTTCATGCTGGAAAAAGATGGTCAATGGCGGGCGGCGGGGTATTACATCAAATGATTTGATCAACCCAAACATCAACCAAAGAACAAATATGAAAGGTCCGTTGCTGGTCGTGTTTATCGTCGTGATCGTCCTGCTGGCCATCTGGGACGGGGTCTGGAAACTGATTGCTCTGTGGAAGAGCGCGCGCCACAACCAACTGGCGTGGTTCATCTGCCTGGCCATCTTCAACACCGCCGGCATTTTGCCCATTCTTTACATTCTGTGCTTTCAGAAAGCCCCGTCGCTCGCACCGCCTAAAATCAATTGACGACCGAGTCTTCAAGCGGGCCTACGTCCGCGCCGGGCGACATCTTCGCCACGACGCACTGGACGGTCGTGCTCGCGGCAGGCAAACGGTCCACGCCCCAATCCGACCGCGCTCTGGAGGAATTGTGCCGCGCTTACTGGTTCCCGCTCTATGCTTATGTCCGCCGCCGCGGCCACACCAGGGAAGACGCTGAAGACCTGACCCAGGCCTTCTTCGCACGCTTTCTCGAACAGAATTATCTCGCCGGCCTGAGTGCCGAACGCGGCCGGTTCCGCGCCTTCTTGCTGGCGTCGCTGAAACATTTCCTTGCCAACGAATGGGACAAGTCGCGCCGCCAGAAACGCGGCGGCGGCCAGACGCCGTTGTCCCTGGACTGGCGGATCGCCGACACGCAATTTCAAGTCGCCGCCACCGCCGAGCCGAGTCCCGACAAGGCGTTCGACCGCGAATGGGCGGTGGCCCTGCTGGCCAAGGTCATCGAACGGCTTCAGGCCGAGTGCGAGGCCGAGGGCCGCGGCAAACAGTTCGCCGAGCTGAAAGTCTTCCTCACCGCCGGCAAGGGCGAGCTGTCCCACGCCGAGGCGGCGCAAAAACTCGGCCTGGACGAAACCGCCGCGCGGGTGGCCGTGCACCGGTTGCGCAAACGCTACCGGCAACTGCTCCGTGACGAAATCGCGCAAACCCTGGCCGACACCGCCGACGTGGACGAGGAAATACGCGCCCTGTTCGGAGCGTTTTCTTAAACCACGAAACACACAAAGTACACGAAACCGGAAATCAGAAACCGCCCCGTTATTTACGTGGGTTTTGAGTATTTATTGCTTCCCCCGACCCACCCCGAAAATTTCACTTGACAAGCATTGCAACACTAGGCATAGTATCGTCATGCTTTCTAAAGAACTCGTCGCCGCCTCGACCGTGCCGCTGGTGCTGTCGGTTTTGACGCAGGGCGAAAGTTACGGTTACGAACTCATCCAACGGGTGCGGGAATTGTCCGGCAACCGGATCGAATGGACCGAGGGCATGCTGTATCCGGTGCTCCATTGGATGGAAGACGAAGATTTGATTGAGTCCGAATGGCGCGAGGCCGAGACCGGCCGGAAGCGGAAATATTACCGGCTGCGCAAGGAAGGCCGCAAAGCGCTCCAGGACGAACAACAACAGTGGCTCACCGTCCACGAAACTCTGACCAAATTATGGAAAACACAACCCCGTTTGACCTGAACCGCGCGATCCAACAATGGCGTGAGAACCTCGGCCAATCGCCCGCCTTTCAGCGCGAAAATCTGAATGAGCTCGAATCGCATTTGCGCGATTCCGCAGCCGCGCTTCAATCCCGGGGACTCTCCGCCGGGGAAGCTTTCCTGATCGCCACCCGGCGCATCGGGAAAGGCGGCGCGCTCGAATCCGAGTTTGGCAAGTTGAACGGGACGGCCGTCTGGCTGGATCGTCTTTTCTGGATATTGATCGGCTATCAAGTCTGGACCTTCATTGCGGGTGCCATCGGCCTCATCACTCGAAATGCCTTGTTCTTCGGATTGTATGGCTTGCACTACGACTTTAAATCACATGGCCACACCGTTCCCGTCACCTTGTTTACCCTGGTGTCGCTGGCCGGATTTGCCGGCAGCCTGGCGCTTTGCTGGTGGTTGTTTAACCGGAAGGGACAACGGTTCGGCCTGTGGCTGGGCCGGCGGCTGCAACGCCGGACAACCTGGGCCCTGACCTTTGGTTTGTTCTACCTGCTTTCACTCACCAATGGCCTGGTCAATGGGGGTGCGCAGGCTCTGCTGATCAGGCTCCTGGGCCGGGATAAAATTGAAGATATTTACATTTCACAAGGCTTTTCGTTCGCCATCACCTCTTTGATTACATCGGCTGTCTTCATCGGACTTACCCTGTTTTTGGCCCGCAAACGTCTCAATGTGAGCCAGGCATAGCGGCCTCCGCGTTTGCCTTGTCCGTCGAAAGCTGCTAACTCTGTAGCCGCGCTTGTGCTAGCGCGGATGGGTTCGCCGATTCATCCCGCTTTGCGGGACGGCTACGAGCAAAATGAATTTTTTCGTTCAACGCAGCGAACTGCGCGACCTGTACGACAAGGTGGCCGCCGGCGAGCGCATTTCCGAAGCCGACGCGCTCCGGCTGTTTGAGTCCAAGGATTTGAACGCCGTCGGCGCCATCGCCGACCTGGCGCGCCAGAAAAAGGTTGGCAACTGCGCCAGCTACATCATCAACCGCTACATCAACTACTCCAACTACTGCATCCTGTCGTGCCAGTTCTGCTCGTTCGCCCGCAAGAAACGTGACGCCGACGGCTTCGAGCTCACCACCGAACAAATCGTCGAAAAGGCGCGCGAGGCGCTGAAGCTTGGCATAACGGAATTGCATATCGTCGGCGGCCTGCATCCGTCGCTCCCGTTCAGCTATTACACCGACATGCTCAAGGCGCTGCATGCGCTGGATCCTGGGAGCGCCGGCATCTCGCCGGCGAGTTCGGAGCCGTGCCGCCGGGACGGCGGCGCTCCCAAGTTGCACCTCAAATGTTTCACCGCCATCGAAATCCTGCACCTCGCCTGGCTCGCGAAAAAATCCGTCGAGGAAACCTTGCGCGAACTGAAGGCCGCCGGGCTGGATTCGCTTACCGGCGGCGGCGCGGAGATCTTTCGACCGGAAGTCCGCTCGGCTATCGCCAAAGGCAAGGAATCCGCCGAGGAGTACCTGGAGGTACATCGAATATGGCATAAACTAGGGGGTCGTAGTACGTGCACGATGCTCTACGGCCACGTCGAATCACTCGCCGATCGCGTCGATCATCTGTGCCAGTTGCGCGCGTTGCAGGACGAAACGCACGGCTTCGTGGGCTTCGTGCCGCTGCCGTATCAACCGGAGAATAACGACATCCCGGTGAAAACCCCGCCGACCGGTTTCGACGCATTGCGCACCATCGCCGTGAGCCGCATCTACCTCGACAACTTTGATCACATCACGGCGTACTGGGTGGGCATGGGCATGAAACTCGCGCAGGTGGCGTTGAGCTATGGCGCGGACGATTTGCACGGCACCATCATCGAGGAACACATCTTCCACATGGCCGGCGCGACCTCGCCGCAACTTCAGACTGAGGCGGAAATGATCAAAGCCATCCGCGAGGCCGGCCGCACCCCCGTGCAGCGCAACACCTTCTACGAGCCAATCAAAGTGCTAGAAAACGCATCAACGGCCACCGAAATCGAACCTCCGACCAGCAAATCCAAAGTGTTGGAAGATAATCTGGCGACGGCCTGAACGACCTGCCCCCGCCGGGACCAGCGGGCGTTAACCAGCGACGAGGAAAGCCGTGGGTAGCACCCGCCTCCGGCGGGTCCAATTCGGCGTCCCGCTGAATTGAAATGGCTCGCACATCGACCGCCGGCAACGCAAACTGATCGGGCTATGTCATCGGATGCTTCTCCGTTCCGCATCGGCTCGGTGCAATATCTCAACGCCGTACCGCTCACGCGCGGCATCGAAAGCGAAATCCTTTTCGCCACGCCGGCCCGGCTCGCCGAGATGCTCCGGCGCGACGAACTCGACGCCGCCCTGGTGAGCATCACCGAGGCCCTGCTTAACGACCGCTACGACATCCTCGACGGCGTCGCCATCGCATCGCTGGGCGAGGTGTACAGCGTGCTGCTGGCGCATTGCGTGCCGCTGGAGAGCATCAACGAGGTCTTCTGCGACCCGGCATCGCTCACCAGCGTGAACCTGCTAAAGGTGCTGCTGGCCGAACGCGGCGTGAAACCGGAATTCGTGCCGTTGACCGACTACGCCACCGCCCCGGAACGCGACGCGGTGCTGCTCATCGGCGACCGGGCGATTGATTTTCAGCGCGCCACGCCCGTGCATGAAATTTTCGACCTCGGGACGGCTTGGTATGAACTGACGAAACTGCCGTTTGTCTATGCGGTGTGGGCGTTGCGCCGCGGCATCGAAAACCTGGAACTGCGCCGCGAATTGCGGCAGGCGAAGCAATTCGGCATCGAAACGCTGGAATATATCATCGAAACCCGCGAAGAATACGACGAGGATTTCCGGCGGGATTATCTCGGCTGGCACGTGCACTATCATCTGGCCGCGGACGAGAAGCGCGGCATCGCGAAATTCTGCGAGTTGCTCCAGAAGTACGGCCTTGGGCCGGTGTACGAGCCTAAATTTGTTTCGTGATTGCCATCAAGCAACCGCGTCACGTGGGGGGCGGCAGGAAGGATTGCAATTTTCGCAGGTCATCAAGGTCGTCGCCGGCGGCGGTTTGAAACCAATTGATGAATACCTTCGGCGCCTTCCAGTGAAGCGGTTCGCTGTGGCCGTCGGCAAACGACAAGCCTGCGCTGCGATTGTGCCGGTCGGAAGCCAGGTTCGGCCAGGTGTTGTCCGGCGCCCGGCCAATCAGGAACATTCCATCGTCAATCGTGTTTTCGTTCTCGTCCAAAAATACAAAAATTTCATCGGGCGTGTGGATTTCCGAACTGTTCTGGAGCGAGCCCGATGAGTTGCCGTTCAAAAAAACCTCCATCGAATAGCTCCACAATCTTGGCAGACTGCTGTTGTAAACCGTCGAAAGATCGGACGGACAATGGTAAGCGGACAGGTTGCCCACGAACTGAAAAACAGACCCGTCACGGACGTTGTCCGCATTCGTTCCCACCTGGGTATTGCCGGTGACCCAGCAATTTGACAGGCTGCAGGCGACCAGCGCGCCCGCGCCGAGCTGGGTGTTCAGCGGCAGGGCATCGCTGTTATCGTCCACATACATTTGCCAGCCCAGCTGCAATTGGCGGAGATTGTTGATGCAGGCCGTCTGCCTCCCTTTTTCCTTCGCCCTGGCCAAAACCGGCAAAAGCAGCGCTGCCAAAATGGCAATGATGGCGATAACCACCAGCAGCTCAATTAAAGTGAAACCTTTCTTCAAATCGAACCTTGCTTCCTTGCAAATGTATGGCTGCCGGTCACCCTGTCAAGCTGCGCCGGATGACCGCCGGGGCAAACCGCCGATTCACATCGGCGGCTACGAACCCTTTTCCAGCCGGGCCAGCGTTTCCGGGTCGCGCACGTCCACCCAGCGGCCCTGGATTTCCAGTCCGGCCAGCTTCTGCCCGACGGCAATCATGGCGCTGATGGCATCGGTCAGTTCATATTCACCGCGCGGCGATTTCTGGAGTTTGGCGGTATAATCGAAGAGCGATGGGCGGAAGATGTAAATGCCCGCGTTGTACCAGGCGGGATCGCCCGGCTTCAGCCAGCCTTCCCGGCGCAATTGCTCGACCTGTTCCGGCGACGGCTTTTCCACCAACCGCTTCAGGCAGAATTTTTCATCGAAGAAGTTCAGCCCGCCCTTGGTTACGTCCTCGCCGCGGGTTACGGTGACGACGCCCGCGAAATCGCCTTCCTGGAAACGCCGGAGCATCTGCGGATAGGTCGCGCGCGGGACGAGAATGTCGCCATAGGTCAAAAGAAACGGCGAATGGCCAACGAATTTCCTGGCCAGTTCCGGCGCCTTGCCGGTGCCGTCCTGGATGACCTGCCGGCCGGTCGCGATGCGCGCGGCCCATTCCGAACCATCGCCGAAATGGGTTTCGACGACCTCGGCGCGCCAGCCGGTGACGATGAAGATGTCGCGGATGCCCGCCGCCAGGATTCCGGTGACGATGTGTTCGAGGATGGGTTTGCCCCGGTAACGGAGCATGGGCTTGGGCAGCTTGCTGGTGAGTTCCCGCATGCGCGTGCCCTTGCCGGCGGCCAGAATGACTGCTTTCATTTTGTTAATCCACGCACTCCATCCGCATTTAAAACCTCGTCAACTTCTCCAGTTCCTTCACGCGCTGGTCAATATCGGCGCGCTTGATTTTGGTGGTGCGCGTC
>JBKQOA010000115.1:0-2648 GCA_052145735.1 Limisphaerales bacterium | reverse complement strand
CTGCACCGCTTCGCTGAACGAGCAGAAGATGACGCCCTTCTCGGCGAGCTGCTTTTTGAACGTGGTGCCGACCGACACGCTGTCAAACACCGCGTCCACGGCCACGCCGGCGAGCCGCTCGCGTTCGCGCAGCGGGATGCCGAGTTTCTCGTAGGTTTCCAGCAATTTGGGGTCAACCTCCTCGAGGCTTTTCGGCCCGTCGCCCTTTTTCCTGGGCGCGGAGTAATAAACGATGTTCTGATAATTGATTTTTTCGTGGTGGACCTTCGGCCAGGTGGGTTCCTCCATTGTCTGCCAGTGGCGGAACGCCTTGAGCCGCCAGTCGGTCAGCCATTCCGGCTCGTTTTTCTTGCGCGAAATCATCCGGATGGTGTCCTCGCTCAGGCCCGGTGGCGCGGACTCGGTTTCCACGTCGGTGTAAAAGCCGTACTTGTATTCCTGTTTGACCAGGCCTTCAATCGTTTCGGTGGCGGTGCTCATCGTTCGTTAAATTCATTTTTTCTTCTTCGCGCAATCCGGACAGATGCCGTGGATGGCGACTTCAAAATGCTCAGCCGTGAAACCGTGCGGGAGGATGATACGCGGCTTCGGCGTCTTCGGCAAATCCACATCGTACACCGTGTCGCACCCATCGCAGTAAAAATGGCCGTGCTCGCGCATGTTCGGACAGAACCGGGTGGCACCGCGGTCGAGCTGCACCTGGCGCACGAGGCCGCACTTGACCAGGGCGTCGAGACAGTTATAGACCGTGGCGAGGGAAATGTCGGGCATGCCGCGCTTGGCCCGGATGAAGATCTCCTCGGCGGTGGGGTGGTCGCGTTTCTGCAACAGCACGTTATAGACATGCTCGCGTTGCGGCGTGGCGCGCAGGCCGCCCGCGCCCAGCCGTTCGGTGAGGCGGCGTTCGACCTGATTCCGGCCGGATTTCTTCATACCGGAGCTAATCATACGCATCAGATTGGGTCAGGTCAAGATTTAGAATAATTCTAAATCAGGAGATTCCCGGGGCGGGCGGCGCGTACGGATTTTTATACAAATATCGTGCGCGCCGGTGTCTATTGGATAAACCGGTGTGCCAAGTGGCATTGGAATGTCTGTCTGGAAAGCTTAAAATCGACCCATGAAAACCATGCCTCAATCCCTGGCGGCTGTGCTCCTTGGCATTGGATTATGCGCGGGCGGTTGCGCCAAAAAGCAAATGACGTCGTTTCAGTCGCTTCAAAATCCGGAGGTGGCGGCCCGGTTGAAATCATTCGTGGCGGAAAAGGAGGCGCAGGCGAACGCGGCGACGAACCCAATGCCATCGGAATTCAAATCGTTTTTTGCCGCGGCGGCCAAAGGCGACTGGCTGGCGGTCAACCACGCGTTCATGGAATTCCGGACGCACGCGGGACAATACGAGCACTCCGGCAAAACCGATGAGCGTTTGAGGGGCACGGCGTGGCAGGCGGTGTTGGAGACCTGGGGCGCGTTGGATGCTTTCGGCGAGGGCGATGAAAAATATTCCCTGGCGTTCGGGACCAACATCATCGCCTCCATCCCGGCGGGAAGCATCTACTTCGGCGGCACGGATCCCGGCCGTTTCCTGGTCACGGCGATGTGCAAATCGCAGGTGAACGCCGATCCCTTTTTCGTGCTCACCCAGAATGCGCTGGCGGACACCACGTATCTGGAATACCTGCGCGGCATGTATGGCGCGAAAATTTACACGCCAACGGATGAAGATTCAAAAAAATGCTTCCAAAACTATATGGAAGACGCCCAGGAGCGCGTTCAAAGGCATCAACTCAAACCGGGTGAAAACGTCACCGTCGGCGCAGATGGCAAGATCCAGGTCAGCGGCCAGATGGTCGTGGTGCAGATCGACGGTTTGTTGACCAAAATCATCTTCGACAAAAATCCCGACCGCGAATTTTACCTCGAAGAAAGTTTCCCGTTCGACTGGCTGTATCCCTATCTGGAACCGCATGGCCTGATTTTCAAAATCAACCACCAGCCGCTGCCGGGATTGTCCGACGAAATCGTCGGGCAGGACCACGATTATTGGCGGCGCCTGGTCCGGCCGATGATCGGCGACTGGCTGACCGACGACACGTCGGTCGGCGAGATCGCTGCGTTCGCCAAAAAAACTTTTGGAAAGCAGGATTTCAGCGGTTTCACGGGTGATCCGCGTTTCATTCAAAACGCCTACTCCCAACATATGTTTTCGAAGCTGCGAAGTTCCATCGCCGGGATTTACGCCTGGCGCGCCCAACACGCCGCTGAGGCTTCAGAAAAGGAACGCATGAACCAGGCGGCGGATTATGCTTTCCGGCAGGCGTTTGCACTCTGCCCATATTCACCCGAGGTTGTTTTTCGCTATGTAAATCTTTTATTGAGTGAGCATCGCGGAGCGGACGCACTTTTGGTGGCGGAAACGGCGGCACAAATGCCGTCAATGCAAGGCAAGGAGGGCGAGCAAATACGCGGCCTGGTTGAACAACTGAAAAAATTCCAGAAGGCGAAGCCAGCCTCATCCGGTGGAAAGTAACGGCTGTTGCTTCTGAAAACGTTCATGTGGTTGGTGGGAAAATTTAGCCCGACAACGCGAGAATTTTTCAGGAGCGCGGACAGCTGGTCCGCGCGAAGGCACAGATGGGGCAGAAACG
>JBKQOA010000114.1:0-17793 GCA_052145735.1 Limisphaerales bacterium | reverse complement strand
AATCAGACTTCGGATTGACACCGAACTGGTGGAAGAGGCGGATAAGGTCTGCCGCGAAATCGGCATTACGCCGACGGCGGCGGTGTCCATGTTTTTTGCGCAAATGGTTAAATTGCGCGGCCTGCCGTTTCGCCCCAGTGATTTTCCGGCCTTGGACGAATACGGGGTGACGCTGGCCCAGGCAACAGCGGCGGAAGATTCCGCGCTGGCAGAAATCGCCCTGTCGCGTAAAGCGGGCAAGCTGGCACCCTTCACCGGCAAGCTATGATTCGCGTTCTGCTCTCGGAACGAATCAAAAAGACGGCGGACAAGCTGCCGCCGGACGTGCGGGAAAAAGCCGCCAAAGCCATTGCCGACGTTGGCTCCGCTTTTGGCGATCCGCATCAACATCGGGGGCTTGGGCTTCGCAAACTGGCCCGGCGTTCCTATGAAATCCGCGTGCATCTGCAATGGCGGGTGGTGTTTATTCATGATGGGAAAGTCCTGGTTGCCTACGATGTGATGAACCACGATGAAGTTTCGCTTTGGCTGAAGGGACAACGAAAATAATTCGGGCGCTGAACCGGACAGGCTCAATTCAATACGCCAGCACTAGTCGCCGTCAGGCGCGGGTCGTTATGCCGCATCAGTTCCATTATTTCTCGCATGGGCGGCTTGTTTCGGGGTGCCAAGAAATTATGGTGTCACTTTTTCAGGGAATGAACTGCGATCGTTCCTGGATAAATGTATTTCCCATCCTTCAGGATTTATAGGTATTGTCAATGCACTGCTGCTGGTAATTTGTCTGCTGTAATATTTCCATTTTAGATCCGGCAGTGGTTTTGCACAAAATCCAGATGTCACCGATGATATAAGAACTGCGGCGAGGCAAATTTTTGCCAGCCGGTTCTGCCATAAAGAATTATGATCCATGCAAATCACAAGAGACCAACAGATCATGACGTATGGCAAATAAAAATAGCGCTCGCACCAACCGGGGATGAGAAAATTCATCAAATACGGCCGAAGATCGGTAGATAAAAACCTCCAGAACATGACTACTGTAATCGTAGTTGAGAAAAATAAGAACAGTGACGCCGGAAATTGTCTTTTCGCCCTCCCCCCGGAAGGTTGTATCCACGACAAACATTATCACCAGTAAGAACAGTACACATAAAACAAAGGCATTGATTTTATGGGGGAGCCAACTCCCCAGAAACAAATTGCCGAACATCGTCTGGCCTAGAATTCTGGCAAAGTCAGATACAGAATAGATTGTGCTGTCAGTGGTGATTGAAACGAAATCATCGTCCATAAAATATTTTATCTGGGCAGCCGCAACTACAATCGCAACAGATGCCAGCAGTATATTATAGTTTCTAGCCGGAGGACGGCATTTCCATAGAAAAAAGGGCAGCAAAAACACAATAAACGGTCCTGTCAGCCCACACAAAACTACGATAACAACATCAGAAACCTGTTGAACAATGACGCTGCCATACTTCGCATCTGGCAATTCCTTCAATATAACCACAACCAGTAAAACAGAAAGTATCCATTGCAAATTGGTTATAGTCAGCAAAACTTCACTTGACCTCAGAGGAACGAGGACCAATGACAATGCCAGTATTGGTTTCCCATTCAAATCAAGTCTGGGAGAGAAAACTTGTGAAATAACAAATATGGTTATTGCAAAGCTGCTGAGGTTGTAAATAAGCGGGGCAAACGTAATTGCCCCCGTTAAATGTGTTAACAGGGCAATCAGTCTCGGAACAAGGTGCAGATACCCTACATATGGTTTAATTAATGAAGAAACACCGCAATTAAACTGATCGGCAAAGAAAACTGTCCCGTCCTCGGCCCAGAACTGCGGATTAAGAATTGAATCACTCTTCCTCAGAAATATTATCAATGCAGATAATATCAATACAAAGAAATAGGAATGCGTTCGTTTCATGTATTGCCCCTGCGAGAATACATAATCAGTTGAGCCGTTTGTTATTTGCGTGTCAAGCATCAGGATTACTGTGACGCCATAGTATTCTAAGCCTGTGGCTTTCACTGGGCAAAGTTCATCTTCAAGCCATCGAGGCGTAGCGCGCGCTCACGCCCGGTCCCGTTTTTTAACCGAACACACCCCTCGACAGGCGCAATCAACCCCTCAATTCCAGCAGTGTGTCCCTAATTCGTTTCGTTTGAACCGGTTCGTGTTAAGCTGGGATCAGTTGTGGTTGCAACAGGCAATTTTGTGAGCAAAAGCGCAGTCATTACAACTCACCAGTTGATCTGTTTATGCCGCAACAAAAGAAAAAAAGCCTATGAATAATACCGCACCCCTCCGCATGGCAGGCTTCCCGCCCGATTCAACGATTCGAAGCGAACGGGTGAACCTCAATCAGACCATTGAGGAAACAGGTGAACTCACCCGGCCACAAGCCCGACAGAAGCGCTCCCTCAGCATCCTTTGCATTGATGACGACGCACAGGTCCGGCAACTCCTGAGCACTTTTCTGGCGCGTTTCAATCACCGGGTGATGGTTGCCTCCGGTGGAAAGCACGGGATGGAATTATTCCGCACCGCCATGTTGAACAACCAGCCCTACGAGGTGGTCATCACCGATCTGGGCATGCCGGACATTGATGGCTACGATGTGGCCCGGTCGGTCAAGGCTGAATCTCCCAACACCCCGGTCATCATGATGACCGGCTGGGGCACGGCAGTGAAGGAAGACGGAGAAACGATTCCAGTGGTGGACGCGGTGATCAGCAAACCGCCGCGCATGCAGGAATTGAACAACTTGTTGCTTCAGATTTGTTCGCTTGATTTTTGTTTTGCCGACTGCGCCGGGCGCGGTTCTGAATCGCCCGCCTGATTCAACTGCGGTTGTCAAAACTGGTCTTCCTTTTCCTTGAACAGCACGTTGAACGTGGTCAGGGAGCCGTAGCTGCGCGTGATGTATTGCTGCATCTCGACCTTTTCGCCGTCGGTCAGCTTTTCGTGCGCGTTGATCTTTTGTTCCAGCACGCGCAGGTTGTTCCGCACCATCACGATTTTGTGGAAAAAGGTTTCCAGCGGCACTTCCTTGGCTTGCAGCGCCGGATCGGCGGGATGCATGACCAGTCGGCCGCCGTGCCAGCGAAGACCGAGCTGCTCAATCACGACCTCCGGCTTTTCCAAACCCAGCCTGACCACAGCGGCATCCACGGTCTGCTCGATGAATTGTTTGAGCGGCAGGCTCAAACCGCTGACGGCGGTTTGGGGTTCGGCGGGCTCGACGCCGGCGGCATCCGGCGCAATCGCGCGCTTGTCGCCACCATCAAACTGGATTTCCGCGGTGAGTTCGTTCAAGGCCTTGACGACGCCGGTGCCGTATTGCGGGTGTCGCACCCGCATGCCGATGTGAAGGGATTCGATTTTCATGGGGAAATTTTATCATAAAATTTGAACAGGAGAAAACAGAGAAAACGGAGATTGGCGCTTTGACTCAATTTCACCCTCCGTTCACTCCGTTACCTCCTGTTCAATCTGGGAAAATCATGGCTGACAACGCCGTAAAACGCGCTAGGCTCAAAGCGACAATGAAAAAGGGCATTATCATTTCATTCTTACTGTCGGCCTTATGTTTCACGGGTTGCGGATGCCATCCCACGGCAAGCACAACCAAAAGTCCAACAGAAATAGACCGTAAAACTTTTTCCATGTCATTGCCGGACGGATGGACAGAAGACACAAAAGACGACATGTACGAACCCGACTCCTTTGTCTTCTTCGAGAATCCGGAATCTTGCCTCCTCACGGTGATAATCGGGAAGAAATCGGCAGGAATGTCTATTGACCTCATTCTCGAAAAAGAAAAAGAAGCCTATTTGAAGAAATGCACGGATGCGAAGACCAGTACTTTCGGCCAATGGTCAAAATACCAAGGCAATGGGGTCGAGATTGACGGAAAAATGGGGGGGACGATAAAATATCGCACTCGTATATTTGGATTTGAGAACGGGGACAACGTCTGTGTTATCATTGAGGCCGCAACGCCTGGCGACCTCGATAAATATGCCGATGATTTTGAAACAATTCGCCAGACGTTTAAGCTAAAATAATTTTTTCAGTACTACCCGATCTTTTTATGGCCCGCTTAAATCCAAGTGACCGTTTTGAATTCGAGCGCGTCCTGTGGACCCAGGGAGTGGCCCGGGTCGCCGGCGTGGATGAAGCCGGACGCGGCCCGCTGGCCGGGCCGGTCGTCGCGGCAGCGGCGGTGCTGCCGCCAAAATGGTTGGAATCCGGCCTGCCGCCGGAACTGCAGGGCCTGAACGATTCCAAGCAGCTCACGGTCGTGCAACGTGAACATTTTTTTGCCTTTCTGACCACCTGCCCTGACGTGCAGTTCGCCATCGCGCAGGTTGGCGCCGGGCAGATTGACGCCATCAACATCCTGCGTGCCACGCATCGCGCCATGAACGACGCGCTCGCACAATTGCAGCCCGCACCGGAACATGCGCTTGTGGATGGCCGGCCTGTCAAGACCATGCTGGTGCCGCAAACGGCGATTGTACAGGGCGACGCCCGCAGCTATTCCATCGCCGCCGCCAGCGTGCTGGCCAAGGTGACGCGCGACCGGCTCATGCTCGAATTCGACCGGCAATGGCCAAAATACGGATTTGCCGAACACAAGGGTTACGGCACGGCACAACATCTGGCGGCGATTACCGCCCACGGCCCGTGCCCCATCCACCGGCGCAGCTTCGCGCCGTTGCGGCCGGTCCAGCGCGAACTGTTTAGCAGTCCATATAATTCGTCGTCGTCCTCGTTCTCGTAATCGAAAAAACGGGGACGAAGACGAAAACGAGGACGATCGGATGAATCTGCTGGAAAAATTGAGAGACCGGTTCACGGGCAGAGAAAAACCGGAGCACCTGCGGCGCGGTGAGCTGGGCGAGCAGGCGGCAAAAAAACATCTGCAGCGGAAGGGGCTGAAATTTCTCACGGCCAATTTCCGGTCGGAGCGCGGTGAGATTGACCTGGTTTTTCGTGACGATGATTGTCTGGCCTTTGTCGAGGTCAAAACCCGGTCGTCCGAGGATTGGACGCGTCCCGCGGCCGCAGTCAACGCGCGCAAGCGGCGGCTGCTCTCCCAGACGGCGCTGGATTATCTGCGGCTGCTGAAAAATCCGGCGGTGAAAATCCGGTTTGACATCGTCGAGGTGCTGCTGGCCGACGGCCAGGTGCGCGAAATCCGGCATCTGCCGAACACCTTTGCCATGTCCAAGCCGTACCGTTACGGATGAACCGGCTGTAGGGTCGGCGCTGTGCGCCGATTCATCGAGCCGCAGGCTCGACACTACAACCCAATAAGCCGCCTCCAAGCCGTTTGACTGCGTGACATTGGCGGACACGCACTGTCCAATCATCAATGAAGAAACTCATGAATTTGCGGGTGAATGAACCGGGTTGCACCTGGTCACCATGAGCACAAATGCCAGAATCGTGGAGGGAGCGATTGTACTGGGGCTCACGCTGGGAGCCATCGGCTGGGGATTTTTCCGCATGGTCAAACAGAGTGATGATCCTCCGAAGATGTTGTTCAAAGTGGCCTTTTCAGTTGTACTGGTCATTGCCTCTTTGATCATCGCCGTCAATCTCAGTTTTATGGGACCGGTTGTGATAATCACACCGGGGATTGTCCTGTCCATCCTGTGGGTGCCTCACATTGGAGAATGGTTGTGCAAACCCCTGACCAACCTGTTCGATGGGGGCCGCGAGGAGCCGGAACGAAAAGCATATTATTCCATTGCCATCGCCAGGCGGAAACAGGGCAAATTTCCGGAGGCCGTCATGGAAGTCCGCCGGCAGCTGGCCTGTTTTCCGAATGATTTTGAAGGCATGATGCTGCTGGCCGCGATCCAGGCGGAAGACGTGAAGGATCTGGCATCAGCGGAAATCACCTTGAACCATTTTGGCGACCAGCCCCATCCGCCGCCGAAGCAGTTCGCCGCCGCCATGAACCAACTGGCCGACTGGCAACTCAAACTGGCACAGGATGCGGACGCAGCCCGCACGGCGCTGGAGAAAATCATCGCGCGGTTCCCGGACACCGAGCTGGCGCTGCTGGCTGCGCAACGCATCGGGCATCTGGCCGGCGCGGAAAAAAATTTCCTGGCGGCGCATGACCGCCAATCCGTGGCCCTGCCCGAGGGCGTGAAAAACATCGGTTTGTTGAAAGCTTCGGAACATCTGCGCCACACCGGGACCGAGCCGGAAACACTCGCCGCGGACTACGTGAAACACCTGGAACAGCACCCGCTCGACACCGAAATCCGGGAACAACTCGCCATCCTCTACGCCGATCACTACCAGCGGCTGGATCTGGCAACTGGCGAACTGGAACAATTGATCGAGTCGCCGAACCAGCCGGCCAGACGCGTCGCGCATTGGCTGAATTTGCTCGCGGATCTGCAGGTCCGTCACGGCGCGGATTACGACACGGTGCGCCAGACGCTGGAGCGGATTGTGGAACGATTTCCGGATTGGGCCGCAGCCGAAATGGCGCGCAGCCGGCTGAACCGCTTGCCACTTGAATTCAAGGCGCACGGGCAGAAGCAGACGGTAAAACTCGGCACTTACGAGCAGAACCTGGGGTTGAAGCGCGGCCGACCAGGCCGGTCGTAGTGTTGGGTGGGGCGGCACTGGTCCCACCGCGAAACGGCCCTCTTGCCAGCGTGACATTGACGGGCGAACGTTGTCTAATGGGCAGTGAAAACTCTCATGAGCGAACCAGCCGCAGGATGTGAATCCGTGAAAGCGTCGCCAGCCGGCCTGGCCTCTCCGGAATTTTCCAGTCTCTACGAGGAAAACAACCGCGCGATTTATTACCTGGCGCTGCGTTTCCTCGGCGACCCGCAAAAGGCCGAGGACGCCACGCACGATGTTTTCCTGAAGGCGTTCCGCAAGCTGGACCAGTTCCGCGGCGAAGCGTCCATGCGCACGTGGCTTTACCGCATCGCCATCAACCATTGCCAGAACCTCCGCCAGGGCTGGCACGACCGCCATGTGTTTTCCAACGCGGACGACGCCGTGTGGGACAATGCCGTGGCCAGGACCGATTCGCCCTTGCGCGTCCTGGAAACCAAGGAACTCGGCGAGCGCATCCAGAAAGCGCTCGATGGGTTGTCCGACGAGTACCGGCTGCTGCTGCTGCTGGTGGCCGACGAGGAGTTGAGTTATGAGCAGGTCGGCGCGCTGGTCGGCCAATCCCCCGACGCGGTTCGCGGGAAGCTGCATCGCGCCCGCAAAGCCTTTGCCGCTTTATTTCAAAAATCCGATCCGATGCCAAATTATGAAACAGGAATCAAAACTTAATTCGGAACAGCAGCAACAGCACGCCACCGGGCAGCAGACGCAACAATCGGGCGCCCGCGAATTTGCCAGCGCGGAAGAATTGCTGCGCTACGATGCCGCGCATACCACCGTGCCGCCGGGCATCGCCGAACGGCTCCAAAAATCCACCGGCGATTTGCCGGGACCAAGAGTGTCATGGTGGAAACGTTTGTTTGGCGGAACCCATTCATGACCAACCCTGCTCAAAACCATTTTTGCCACCGCACCCATGAACTTCCAAACTGAACTCGAAACCCTGATTCGCGCCCGTTACCCGATCCTCTATGTCATTTCGAGCGAGGAACTGCGCGCGCAAAACGCCGTCGCCGAAATCGCCAAAAAACGGCAGAAAAAAGTTTTTGAATGGACTTCCAGCAACGGCATTGTTCCCGCTGGCACATCCATCCAGTCGCAGAAAAACCGCAACGCCGCCACCCGGGACCCGCTCGCGGCGCTGGACCAGGTCATCGAGCAGGTCGAACCGGCCATTTTTATCTTCAAGGATTTCCATCCCTTCCTGACCAAAAACAATTTTGCCATCATCCGGAAGCTCAAGGACATCGCGCTGCACCTGAAAAACAGCTTCAAAACCATCGTGCTGATTTCGCCGGTGATGGAAATTCCGGCGGAATTGGACAAGGAAATCACGGTCATCAATTTCCCGCAGCCGACCAAGGAGGACATTGGCGAAATGCTCGACAAAATCATCGCCGAAGTCAGCGACCGGAAACAGATACGCATTGACCTCGATGACGAGGGCCGGGAACGGCTGCTGCAGGCGGCCATGGGCCTGACGCTGGGGGAGGCGGAAAACGTGTTTGCCAAAATCATCGTCCAGGGCGAGCGGTTGAGCGCCGAAGACGTGAACGAAGTCTTTGCCGAAAAACAACAAATCATCCGCAAAAGCGGGTTGCTCGAGTATTACGCGGCCAACGAGGATTTCTCCAACGTCGGCGGCCTAGCGGTGCTCAAGGAGTGGCTGAACAAACGCGCGGTGGCGTTCACCGACGAGGCCCGCGCCTTCGGCCTGCCCGCGCCGAAAGGGGTTCTGCTGCTGGGCGTGCAGGGCTGCGGCAAGAGCCTTTGCGCCAAGGCGGTTTCGCGGCTGTGGCAACTGCCGCTGCTGCGGTTCGACATGGGCCGGATGTTCGGCAGCTTCATCGGGTCGTCGGAGGAAAACGTGCGCCGGGCCATCGCCGTGGCCGAATCCGTCGCGCCGGCCATCCTCTGGGTGGACGAAATTGACAAGGCCTTTGCCGGCTCACAAAGCTCCGGCGCCACCGACGGCGGCACGACCGCACGCGTCTTCGGCACGTTTCTGACCTGGTTGTCGGAAAAAAATGCGCCGGTGTTCGTGGTGGCCACGGCCAACGACGTCTCGCAACTGCCGCCGGAACTGTTGCGCAAAGGGCGCTTGGATGAAATTTTTTACGTGGATCTGCCGACGGAGGAGGAACGCGGGGAAATCTTCCGGATCCACCTGGCCAAACGCGGGCGCGATCCGAAACACTTCGACCTCCCCCGGCTGGTGGAAGCAGGCAGGGATTTCAGCGGCGCGGAAATCGAGGAGGCCATCATCAGTGCGTTGTACGACGCCTTCTATGCCAAACAGGAACTGACCACGGCGAATGTGCTGACCGCGCTGGGCCAAACCGTGCCGCTGGCCAGGACCATGGACGAACAAATCAGCCGTCTGCGCCATTGGGCCGAAGGCCGCGCGCGCAATGCCAGCCTGCCCCGTACGGCGAAACTGTCATGACCCGAAGGCGGGCCGGATTGGCGACCGTGGGAAAACATTGGTTTTTATGCCCGGACTTTGCTAGACCACTTCCGGGCCAAGTCACGCGGCGACGGAACCGGCCTTGGGATGACCAATGACAGCGGCGTTGAAGCGGGAACGGGCCGGAAAGCTTTCAGCAAAGCGCCCGTGCGAGTCAGATTTTAGCATGAGCCGATTCGTCAATCTGGAACTGGGCAATGAGTCCGAAGACCCGGCGCGACCACAGCCGAAGGCGCTGGTCAAGGATGAGGCATATTATTCCAGCGAGGCGCGCACGGCGTTTGAAAATGGAGATTTCGAGCGGGCCTTGCGGCTTTACGCCAAGGTTCTGGAATTCAACCAGCAAAACGCCGCCGCCTGGACCGGGCAGGTGCGCATGTTGATCGAACTGGGCGAATTTCAGGAGGCGAAGTTGTGGGCCGACAAGGCCCTGGAACGGTTCCCCAGCGAACCGGAACTGCTCGCGGCCAAGGCCGTCGCGCTCGGCCGCTGCGGCGATTTGCAGGGGGCGCTGGCGTTCTCGGACACCTCCATTGAGGAGCACGGGGATACGCCCTACGTCTGGCTCGCGCGCGGCGACGTGATGCTCGCCCGTGAGGAACGGCGGGCGGATTATTGTTTTGAGAAGGCGCTGCTGCTGGCGCCCCGGGACTGGTTTGTCAACTGGCTGGCGGCCCGGATCCGGTTTTACTACAAACAATTCGTGCTCGCGCTGAAGCTGCTGCAACCGGCCATTGAAATCAACGCCGGCCATTTTGTTTTGTGGCTTGAACTGGGCCAGTGCCAGCAGGCGCTCGACTTGATCGGCCCGGCGAAAAGCTCGTTCCGGCAGGCCCAACTGTTGAATCCCGATTGTCGCGAAGCGAGCCTCCAGCTGATCCGGCTTTCCGGCGCCGGCTGGGGGGCGCACGTCCGCGGCTGGTGGCGGCAACTGTTCAAACGATGAAAATGCAAAACCTGAGCCGGCTTTTGTCCGCCGCCAATGAATTCGATGCCTCGGACCTGCATCTGGTGGCCGGGGTGCCGCCCGCGTTTCGCGTCAACGGTGAAATCATCATCGCCGACGAGGATGCGCTGACCGAGGACGTGATCACCGTCATGGCGGATGGTTTGTTGAACGAACAGCAGAAGAAGAAGTTCGACCAGGAATGGGAACTGTGCATTTCCATTTTGCACAGCGTGGCGGGGCGCATCCGCGCCACCTTCTACCGGCGCAACAATCATCCCGAGATGAGCTTCCGCTTCTGCGGCGACAAGATTGCCACGCGCGAGGAACTCGGCCTGCCGGAAAAAATCGACGATCTGGCGCGCAAACCCAACGGACTGGTGCTGATCACCGGCCCGACCGGAGCGGGCAAAACGACCACGCTCAATTACCTGGTGGACCTCATCAACGGCGAACGCCGGTGCAAGGTCGTCACGATTGAGGACCCGATTGAATTCGTTCACGAAAACCGGCGGGCCATCGTCGTCCAGCAGGAGGTGTTGACCGACGTGCGTTCCTTCAACCAGGCGCTCATCCACGTGTTGCGGCAGGACCCGGATGTGATTGTCGTGGGCGAGATGCGCGATCATGAGGCGATTGCCACGGCCCTGACCGCGGCGGAAACCGGCCATCTGGTGCTGGCCACCATGCATTCGCCAAACGTTTCCCACGCGCTCGAACGCATTGTCGGAGTTTTCGAAGGCAGCGCGCAGCGGCAGATCATCCTTCAGCTCGCCAACGCGCTGCAAGGCATCATCGCCCAGGACCTGCTGCCGGCGGCGGATCGCCGGCGCCGGGTGCTCGCGTACGAATTGCTCGTGGCCAACGGGGCGGTGCGGAACCTGATCCGTGAAAATCAGCTGCACCAGTTGGAAAACACGATTCAAACCGGCCGCAAGGAGGGCATGGTGCTCATGGACAACTGCCTTTACGACCTGTATTGCAAGTGCGCCATCACCTACGACACCGCCGTCAGCCGGGCCAATCGCCCCGACCAAATCATCCGGGAAAAGTCCCGGCCGGCTTGAAATCCGGGCCCGGGCAAAAGAACCGCCGGGCCTGAAACCCAAATCCGGATTTCGCCGGGCACTTGCAAGGAATCCCTGCCGGCGTGGTTTTAGAGGCATACAAGCGAGATTGTATGAAATGGATACAGGCAGAGTAGTCGCTGCAACTATTTGTCCAGCCCATTGTTCCAGTAGCCTTTATCAAAAATCATATCGTCCGGGCACGCGACCCAAAACCCGCCAGCGCAATAATCAAACTTGTAAATGCAGTTCATTAGCATTATCATATCATCCTACCAGCAATAATGCAGGAAGGACGGGCAACCGGCTCAGAAAAGACAACCTTTGCCCCCTGGTTTATGCGCATGGGGGGATACATCACCGTGCGTTGTCAAGGGCGTTGGTGATGGAGTAAACCGCCCACATTTTTGGCTGCGGACAGTTGTTAATGAAATAATTTGGTGAAGAGGAGGGAGAATTTGGATGGCCGCCGTTCCGGCGCCTGGTTGCTCAGGCTCGCTTTGGGATGCGTGTGCCTGCTTCAGCCGGCGATGCTCGGGGCGGCCACCAACACATTCTTCCTGAATTACACGAATCGATCGGCATTGCTGGCTGATGGCTGGACTTTCAACGCCACCACGAATCTGGTGACGCAGGATATCGGGGTGGCTACCTTCAGCGGGGTGGCGCAGAACACAGAAATCACCAACACCTCGATTGGCGGGGTGATTTCCTATGCACAAACCAATACATCCCTGGGAGTGGTGACGCGGGTTCCCTGCGGTGTGGGCACTTTGTGGGGTTCGCCGGTTGTCTGGACCAACGGGACCTGGCCGAACCTCGCCGCGGCTCCGTCGGCGAACCAAACCCGCAACAGCTTGTTTCGCAGTTTGCCGATCAATTGGGTCAGCATGCGATTGAAATGCGTCTTTGCGCCCACCCAGAACTACCAGGGAGTCAGTCTGCTTTTATACCAGGATGATGACAATTACGTGGGCCTGGCGTTTCGCCACAACAGCGACACCGCCAACCTGTTCGGCTTGGGCGGATACACGATTGCGGAGCTGGAGGAGGAGGCTTGCGGTTTTCCTGCAACCATTTCGGCGGCTTATATCCCGGGCACTAATGTGATTCTGCGGCTGGACCGGGATGTGGCGACTCAAAACATCAGCGCCTTCTTCTCCTCCAACAACGGGACAAGCTGGGTGTCGGTGGGACAGCTTAACCAGGCATTTACGAACGTGCAGCTGGGCATCGTGATCACAGGCTCGCCGTCCACGTTGGCTCTGACCAATCTCCCCAACTGTGACCTGGGCGAGGCGGATATCATCACCAGTGACACCTACACCCCGATCAGCGTGCTGGCCATGGAACCACAACACCTGGTGTTCAATTCCATTCAGGACCAGCCGTGCATGGTCACCCAACGAGTGAATGTCGTGCTTCGTCCCATCGAGTTGCCGGTGAACTGGACGGTCACCAGCAATGCCACATGGCTTTCGGCCAGCGTGAGTTCGGGCCAAACACCCGGTTCCTGCGATGTCTCCGTGAATACCGCCAGCCTGACGCCGGGAATCTATGAGGGTCTGTTGTCGTTTGCCGCGACCGGCACCACAAACAGTCCGGCAGCGATGAACGTGACCTTGATCATCAATCCGAATGGTCTCGTGCGCGTGTCGCCCTGGAAAGACACCCGGGCCGGCGCCATGACTGTCTGGGTGGATGACTCGGATTCAACGGCGTTTGACGACTTGAGCACCAACGGGCTGGCCGGCACTTACGTCATGTGGCATTTGGGAGCCCCCGCATTTTATGCCTCCTACTACCAGGCGGGGATGGAACTGGGTTCGCACACTGTTGACCATGCCGGTTTCCCCTTGAGTGAAGCCGAGGCGCGATACCAGTTCGCGAGTAACATCCTGAGTCTCGTCACCTCGTCCCCCGTGCCGCAGTCCCAGGTAATCTCCTTTGCGTGGCCGGCCGGCGTCACCTATCCGGACGAAGAGACGGTGGCGGGCGATTATTTTCTGGTCGCCCGGGGATATAACCTCAATCAGTTGGAGGATCCGACCCCTTATGACTTCATGAATCTCAAGAGTTACAACTCCCATGAGCATGCTCCCTATCCGCCGGCGGATTTGACAACCGTCGTGGACGCGGCCATCGCCCAGGGCAAGTGGTTCAACATGGTCCTCCACACCACGAACAACGACAATGGAGCCATTGTTTACTCCATCGGCAAAAGCATCTGGTTTGCAACCGGCGGCACCGTGGCCAAGTACATCTACCAGAGGGACAGGGTGGTGATCACCAATTATCAGCAGACGGCCAACGCTCTCCAATTCAATTGCTACCGCCTGCCGCTGGATCCTTCAAGCCTTCGACCTTTCGAGACTGCCATCGGCACCAACGACACGCTGACGCTTACGGTGAATGTCAACAGTTCCCAGGCCACCGGCTTGCTGGTCAACGGGGTTCCCACCGCTTTCACGAACAACGGGAACGTGGTCTATTTCGATGCGATGATCACGACCAATCTCCAGACCATTGTGATGGCTTTCGGATCGAACTCGCCCCCGGTATTGCCGGCTCAGGCGAACGCAACGATCAATGAGTTGACGGCTTTGACGGTCACAAACACCGCCAGCGGCTCCGCCGGCCAGATTTTCACCTACACGTTGACGTTGACCAATACCGTGGACGGGACCATCCAGGCAAACGCCTCCATCGATACCAATGGCATCATTGCCTGGACGCCCACTGCAGCCCAGGCGCCGGGCACCTACTGCTTCACAACGGTGGTGATCAATAATGGCGTACCGCCCCTCAGTGCCACCAACGCCTTCACGGTAACGGTTAATGAAATCAACTTCCCCCCCTCTTTGCCCGTGCTGCCAAACATTACTCTCGTCGGCCAGCAGGCGATGGTCGTCACCAACACGGCGACGGAGAGCGATCCTGCCGCCGCGCTTGGCTACCAGCTCACCAGCGCCCCCGCGGGAGCAAACATCAGCGCGAGTGGAACCATCACCTGGACCCCCACGCCGGGCCAGGTCCCGAGCACCAACGTGTTCACCACCGTGGTGACGGACACGAATCTTCTGGCCGTCAATGCTCAAGAATTGAGTGCGACCAACAGTTTTACCGTCACCGTCCAGGCGAGTCCGGTGTCGTTGCCAACGCAGACCAACCGAACGGTCAACGAGTTGACCCTGATGCTGGTAACGAACACGGCAACCGTGGTGACCAATCTGATCGGCGGCGGACCGCTGGCGACCAACTCCATCCTGTTCAATTACCCGAATCGCGCCGCGCTGCTGGCGGATGGCTGGAGCTTTTTCGCCACGAACACCAACGGGACAACGCGTAACACCGAGATTACGGATACCAATGTGGGAGTCGTCGCGTATGCGCAAACCAACCCGTCGCTCGGCACGGTCTTGCGGATTCCCTGTGATCTGGGTGATGTGTGGCAGGCGGCAAACAATACGCGGAACGCCCTGTTTCACAGCCTGCCGGCCAACTGGGTGAGTCTCCGGCTGGCGCTGGCCTTTGCGCCTTCACAAGATTATCAGCAGGCGCAACTGGCGCTCTACCAGGATGACGATGATTACGTGGAAGTGGATCGGGCTCACAACACCTACAACGATGTCCAGGCGGTGGAGTTTGCGCGCGAGGTACATCAGGCGGCTGTCACTTTGAGTTTTGTCAACGTCACCGCGACCAACCTGACGCTCCGGCTGGACCGGGACGCCGTCACCGGCAATATCACGGGTTTGTATTCGCTGGACGGGATGAATTGGTCGTCAACCGGGCAGACCAGTCAGGCGCTCACAAACACGCAAGTGTCGATCTGGACGGGCGCTTCCACCGTGGCTTACGCCACGACGCAACTCACTTGCGATTTCAGCCGCCTGGATATGGTCGTCACCAACACCATCGCCCTTGTCTTCTATGCATTGGCGGTGACTAATACGCAGGATGGCAGCGTCGTGACCAATGCCAGCATTGACAGCAATGGGGTCATCTCCTGGTCGCCCACTGAAGCGCAGGGTCCCGGACAATACACCTTCACCATCTTGGCGACTTGCGGCGCGTACCAGGCCATGAACACGTTCACTGTGACGGTCAATGAGATCAACACCGCGCCGGTATTGCCGCCGCAAAACAGCCGCACCCTCGTCGGGTTGCAGAGCTTGACCGTAACGAACACCGCCACGGACACCGATATCCCAGCCAATCCCCTTGGCTATGTGCTGACCGGCCCGGCTGGAGCCTCCATCAGCACTGACGGCATCATCAACTGGACGCCCGCCGTCGCCCAGGTGCCCGGTGTCTATTCCTTCACCACCGTCGTCACCGACACCAACATCTACGCCGTCAATGCCCAGAATCTCTCGGCCACCAATACATTCACGGTGACCGTTCAGACGATTCACAACGGGCCCGCGCTGCCCCTGCAAACCAACCAGGTCATCAACGAATTGACCACGCTGACCATTACCAACACCGCGACCGACACCGATATCCCGGCCCTTCCGTTGACCTACTCGTTGGCAGTCACCAATCTGGCCAACAACAGCGTGGTTTCCAACGCCGCCATCAATACCAACGGGGTGGTCACCTGGACGCCCACCGAAGCGCAGGGTCCCGGACAGTACATCTTCATCACGGCGGTCACCGACGGGAATTTGAGCGCCACAAACAGCTTCCAAGTCATCGTCAACGAAGTAAACACCGCGCCATCGTTGCCGGCCCAAACAAACTTCGTGATCAACGGACCTCAAACCCTGATCGTGACGAACACGGCCACGGACGATGACATCCCTGCCAATCCGCTGGGTTACCGACTGAGCGGCCCGGATGGAGCAAGCATTGATGTCAATGGAGTGATCACCTGGACTCCGACCGTTGGCCAGATACCGAGCACAAACCTCTTCACCACGGTGGTGACGGACACCAACGTGTATGCGGTGAACATCCAAAGCCTCAGCGCTACGAACAGTTTTACCGTCATCGTGCTTTACCCGGATTTGACGCCGGTGGCCCTAAACCACACTTACTATGCGAATCCCGGTTCCACCCTGGTCGTCACCGCCCCGGGCGTGCTGGCGGGTGATGTCGATCCCTACGGAGAATCTCTGTCCGCGCTCCTGGTCCACGGGCCGGCCAACGGGATTCTCAACTTAAACCCCGACGGCAAGTTTAGCTATGCGCCCACAAATGGCTTCACCGGAACGGACAGCTTTACCTATCAAGCCAGCGACGATTTCAACGATTCCGCCCCCGCCACAGTGGCAATCACGGTGCAGCCATTTCAAATCCTTTCGCTCAGTATGGTGAACGGCGTTGCCACCATCTCCTGGTCGTCTCTGTCCAACAGCAGTTATCGGCTCCAGTCCATGTCCAACCTCACTGACACGAACTGGAACGACCTCGCTCCAGATCTATTGGCGACGGGTTCGGTCACATCCACCACCAATATTTTGGGGAATACCACCCAGCAGTTTTACCGGGTTCTGCTTCTGCAGCAATAACCCAGGCCAACCTGCAACCGCAGGAACCGGGCCAATCGCCCCGACCAAATCATCCGGGAAAAATCCCGGCCGGCTTGAAATCCGGGCGCAAACAAAAAAACCGCCGGGCGCGATGCCCGGCGGGCTGGACTCAAATCGCAGGCCGGCGCGGGTTATGATCCCGGCGCGGCACCGCCTACCGATTGGGCCTGCAATTGCAGGGCGATTTGCGTCTGCAATTGGCTCGCGAGTTCGACGTTGCTGCTGCCCCATTTCGTGCGGGCTTCCACGACGACCGAGGTGATTTTCGGGTCGTCCTCCGAGGCGACGCGGACCCAGACATTGCACTGGTCCACCTTGCCCTGCAACGAACGCACGTTGTTGCTGGTGTCGTGGGGAATGTATTCCTGGATCACCACGCCGTTGTTGCTGATGACCGTAAACGCCGCCCGATAGACCTGGTCGATGCTGCGCTCATACCGTGCCGGAACACGGTCCTTGCCGAACCAGACCGCGGGCGCGTGGGTGTCGCTCACCGTCTTGACGCAACCACCGGTAAGGAGGGCCGCTCCGGCCAGTGCCGCAAAAATGATCTTCTTCATAATGGTGACAATCCAATCGAAAAGGCCCTCCGCGTCAAGCACGATTTCATTTTCGCCGTCTCGACAAGCGCGTCAAATAATGCGAGCTTGTCCCCGTGTCAGCCGACAAGCTGGAACAACTCCGCGCCGTGTTGCGCGCCTATGGCTCATGCCTCGTGGCGTATTCCGGCGGCGTGGACTCGGTTTTCCTGGCGCGCGTGGCGCACGAGGTCCTGGGCAGCCGCGCGCTGGCGGTGATTGCCGATTCGCCGAGCCTGCCGCGGCGCGAATTGCAGGAAGCCCTCGACATCGCCGGCAAATTTCAATTCCCGGTGCGGGTCGTGCAGACGGCGGAATTTGAAAATCCCGATTACCTCTCGAACCCGGCCAACCGCTGTTACTTCTGCAAGCATGAGCTGTTCGAACACCTGACGCCGATTGCGCGCGCGGAAAAATTCGCGGTGATTGCCTACGGCGAAAATGCCAGCGACAACGGCGATTTCCGCCCGGGCGCCCAGGCGGCGGCGGAATTTCAGGTGCGCGCGCCGCTCAAGGAAGCCGGTTTGA
>JBKQOA010000113.1:0-3043 GCA_052145735.1 Limisphaerales bacterium | reverse complement strand
GAACGGGAACGGACGTGCAGTTTTTCGTAAATGCGTCGGATGTAGGTATTTACCGTTGGCACGCTGATTTGGAGCGATTCGGCAATCTCCTTGTACAGATAGCCGCGGGCCAGCAATTCCAAGACTTCCCGTTCCCGCGGCGAAAGGTCCTCCGCCTCCGAAGGCTGCGAAACCGGTCGTTGAAATGACTGGACGACTTTGCGGGCGATATTGCTGCTCATCGGCGACCCGCCGGCATGAACGTCCTTGAGCGCCGCCAGCAGTTCGGCGCGGGGCATCCGTTTCAACAGGTAACCGCTGGCGCCGGCTGCCAGCGCGTTGAAAATGTGCTCGGCATCCTCATACACGGTTAGCATCACGAATTGCGTGTCCGGCAGCAGCGGTTTGAGCCGGCGCACACATTCAATCCCGTTCATGCCCGGCAGATTGATGTCCATCAGGACCACGGTGGGCTTCTCCGATGGCAAGGCAGCCAATGCGGCCTCGGCGCTGCCGTACTTGCCGGCGCATCGAAAACCCGATGCCCGATGTATCCAATCGGCAAGGATGCCGCGTGCGGGCGCGTCGTCGTCAATAATGGAGACCACGATGCTCACTTCAACTGTCTTTTCTTGTTGTTCCATCATAACCCTGATTACCGCCAATCGCAAAATTTATGTTAGCGATGGAGTCGTGTTTGTTTTTTGCCGGGACATAATAATTACTGGCCGCCGACGGGAACCCAGCCTGCCGACCAAATGTCCACATTGAAGAGGTCGCCGAGTTTCTGGAACTGGACGTGGCCATCCACAAAAGCGACGTTGATCCCGCTCGGAAGCGAATTCAAGGGCGGTGTCAATAACGGAACCGGAGCCGACTTCATCGGCAGGGGAAACGGCGCGCGCGAGCCGTGTCGTTCCAGCAAAAACACGCACATGGCAACTGAATCCACGCTGCCGCCTGCTCCCCAGGGTTGCAAATTGGCCGCGGTCTCGGTTTGATACGGACATCCGTCACCCCACATGCCGTCGGCAAAGAACGGCGTGTCCGAGGGGAAACGAACGGCCGACGGTCTATAGAAAGGCTGGCCGTACGTGTTTGAGGAGCGCGGCCCCGAGCTTTGTCCGGGAAAATTGTATCCGGCGGCATTGAAACTGGCCACATCATACATCCAGGCGTTGATGGCGTAGCTGGCCTCGTTGGTCAGGGCAGCCGGAGCACCGGCACACCAACAATGGGACACATCCCCGCCATTGATGTAATTGGGATTGGGGTTGTCGGGCGGTGTCTTTGCCGCAGGGCAAAGTCGAACGGAATCGTCGTGGGAAATTTCGTTAATCAGCGTTGATATCCAGTTATACCTGAACCATTGATTGCCCGGCGTTCCCGGCGGCGGAGTGGCATAAGCAATCAGAGATTGATTGTCGTCCATGTAAATGTTCCCGGCGAAATCAAGTTGGTGCAGGTTGGAGCCGCAACTGATCGTCCAAGACCGCAATTTCGCGGCGCTCAACGCCGGGAGGAGCAACGCGGCCAAGAGGGCGATGATGGCGATGACGACCAGAAGCTCGATGAGCGTAAATGCGACGCCGCTGGATTTCCCTTTTTCAACCCGCTTCCTTTCACAAGCTGTATTCGTTCGCTTCATTTGAACAGGCGGCGTCATGATTGAATCACGGCAGCGGCGGGCCAACCTGAATGCGATAGAATTGCATCGATATGGCCGCGTTGGTGTTAATCCACTCGAATGGCATCGCCGGCGAATTGGTTTCAAACAGAACGCCCCAATCAATCAAGTTGGTTGAGCTTAACACCGCGTAATCCGGACCGGTCTCGCCGCTGACCTGCAAGGCAAACTGCCCTTTGAGCCACGCCACCGGCGAAACTGACGGCGCTGTGAGCGGGTTCACGGCCACCGTAAAACTCTGCGTCGCGCTCAGCACCGGCGTGCCGCCGTCGGAAACCTTGAGCGTAAACAAATTGGTCGAGTTCGCCTGGGTCACGAGCGGACGCCAGGAAAACGCGCCGGTGTTGGTGTTGAGCGTCGCGTTGGTCGCGCCCGCGAGGAGCGCGAAGGTCAGCGTCGGCGGCGGCTGGTCGGTGTCCGTGGCGCTGGCGGTGAAAGCCACCGTCTGACCAACGTTCACGGTCTGGTTGGCAATGGGCGACAGGGTCGGCGCCGTATTGGGCAGCGTGATGGCATTCAGCGTGAGGGCGATGGTGGTCGTATGGCTGATCAATCCGGCGGTGGCGATGACGGTGACGTTCGTCGTGCCGGAAGTTATGTTATTCGATGCCGTGAGCATCACCGTATCTGTTCCGCCAGTAATCGGACTCGTTGCAAAGGTGGCTGAAACTCCATTCGGAAGATTGCTTGCATTCAACGTATAGCACGCATTCAGGCCATTGAGCGCAGCCACCGTGATTGTGCTCGTGCCGTTCGTCCCGCCATTCACCGTCAGGCTGGTCGGATTCGCGGACAGGTTGAAATCCGGCGTGGGAGTAGCCAATGAAACGGAATCAATGTAACAGGTGCCCGTCCAGCCGGCGCTGGTGATAAATTGAACGCCGAGACTCTGCAATGGCGAAACGGCGTTCGCCGGCACAGTCAGGGTAAGAGTGTTCCATGCGTTGGCGGTGAAACTCCCATACCAACTGCTGCTCCAAGCATAATTATGATCCAGTATATATGGCTGGAGCGCGCTGACCTTGCTGCCGCTCGGAATCCAAACATTAAAAGTAATCGTCGTCCCCGGAACTACAGCCACGTTGCCCACGGACGGAGACGCGGTGCCCGAGGATGCGCCATTGAAGTTCACGGCCAGCGACTGATTTCCGGCAAAGTGCTGGGCGGTTGAAGTCGCGACGCCGGAAACAATGCCTCCTCCTCCTGTCCAACCTTGCGAACTGGATTCAAAGTTGAATTGCGCCGTGTCGGTTAGGCCAGAGGTCGTCGCGTGGGCTTCGGCTGAAAAGCCTGACGGACCGGCACTATTGGTGGCGACCACCTCATAGTAATAGGTAGTGCCGCTGTTGAGATTGGTATCGGTACAGGACGTGCCGG
>JBKQOA010000112.1:0-36658 GCA_052145735.1 Limisphaerales bacterium | reverse complement strand
AATGTCGTGGCCAGTGGCACACCGCCCTTGAGTTATCAATGGAGTTTTGGCGGAACGAACATAATTGGAGCGACGAACACGGCGCTGACGTTGACGAACGGGCAATTGAATCAGGCGGGCAATTATGCGGTGGAGGTGACCAATCTTTACGGTTCGGCGCTCAGTTCCAACGCGGTATTGACGGTGAATCCGGCGTTGCCGGGTGTGCCGGTCATTACCGGCTTCAATCCAATCTCCGGAGTTGTTGGGATCGATGTGACCATCTTCGGAACCAACTTCAGCCCGGTGGCTTCGAGCAACATTATATATTTTGGGGCGGTGCGGGCGGTGGTAACAGCGGCAAGCACGACGAGCTTGGTGGTGAGTGTGCCGGCGGGAGCGACATATGCGCCGATCACGGAGACCGTGAACGGGTTGGTGGCGTGTGCCCGTATGGCGTTCGAGCCGACATTCATGGGCGACGGTTCGCCTATCGGCCCTTCCAGTTTAGCGCCGCAAGTGAATTTGGCAGGGGGAAGCGGCTCTTATCTGACCGTAATTGCCGATTTGGGCGGCGACGGCAAACCAGACTTGGTGGTGGCCAATGCCTATGATGGTAATATTTCTCTGTTCCGCAATATCAGCACCAATGGCACTATTATCTTTGCCTCACGGGTGGATCTGCCGTCCTTTGGCGGGACGCCGGCCGGGCTTGCGGTGGCGGATGTAGATGGGGACGGGAAACTCGACCTGGTGGTATCGGACAATATCAACAACGTGATCTGGGTTTACCGCAACACATCCACACCCGGAACACTGGCGACCAATTCGTTTGCGGCACCAGTGGGATTCAGCGTCGGAGCTGACCCCCGGGCTGTGCGCGTCATGGATTTGGACGGTGATGGCCGGCCGGACATCGCCTGTGTCAACAACGCGGATAACACGATTTCCATTCTGCGAAATATTGGTGTGGCGGGCAGTCTCACCACCAATTCGTTTGCACCCCAACTGGTTTTGGCCACAGGAAGCAACCCGCACGATTTGGTGATCGTGGATTTGGATCGCGACGGCAAACCGGACCTGGCCCAGATCAATTATGCGCCGTCGTTCCTTTCCGTGTTCAGAAACATCAGTGTGCCTGGAGTTATTGATACAAATTCGTTTGCGCCCCGGGTGGATTTTTCGGCCTCGGGCGAAGGCAACTCGATTGTGGCTGGGGATGTGGATGGGGACGGCAAAGTGGATTTGATTGTTGGCTGGGCCGGGGGTTCGGCAGTGGCGGTTTACCGCAACCTCGCCAATCCGGGTTCGCTCGACGCGAATTCATTTGCGGCGGAGGTGGATTTTCCGGCGCCGGGCTGGGTGCGGAGTCTGGGGATGGGGGATTTGAATGGAGACGGCAAGCCGGACATCGGCCTGACCTGCGAAGTGGACAGTTTCATGAGTATCTTTCAAAACGTGAGCACGCTGGGCAGCTTTACGAATACGTCGCTGGGGGCGCGGGTGGATTTTGGGGCGGGATGGAATCCGCAAGGCATGGCGATTGGGGATTTGGATGGGGATGGGCGTCCGGACATTGTTTTCGGCAACCAGTACGACAGCACAATCTCGATCTATCAGAATGTAATGCCATTCGGAGGTGCACCGGTCATCACCTTGCAACCGACGAATCAAACAGTGGCCGTGGGTGGCGCGGCGAGCTTCAGTGTGACGGCCAGCGGCACGCTGCCGTTAAGCTATCAATGGAACTTCAACGGGACGAACATCGCTGAAGCGACAAGCACGACGCTGTCCCTGACCAATGTGCAGGCAGGCCAGGCGGGGATTTATGCGGTGCTGGTGGCCAACCAGTATGGTTCTGTGCTCAGTTCCAATGCGGCGTTGGCGATCACACCAGACCATTTCGCTTGGAACCAGATTCCGTCTCCACGTTTCGTCAACACGCCCTTCCCGGTCGTCATCCAGGCGCAAGACATGACCAATGGCCTGTTCACCAATTTTAACAGCACCGCCATTTTGGGGACAACCAACGGGGTTGCTGTCACGCCGCCGGTTTCGGGCAATTTTGTGCAAGGGGTGTGGACCGGGTCGATGACGATCGCTCAGACGGCTTCGAATTTGGTGTTACGGGCGGACGATGGGCTTGGGCATTTCGGCCTGGCCAGCCCCATCAATGTGATCAACCTGCCCAATCTGGGAATGTTGCGTTCGGGCAATATAGCCTTGTTCATGTGGCCGGTTGGATATTCGGGATTCGTGTTGGAGACTTCGGGCAGTCTCTCGCCGCCCGTGTGGATGCTCGTGCCGTACAAGCCCATCCAAATAGGTGATCAATACCTGCTGCCGCTGGACATGACCGGGACCAACGGCTTTTACCGCCTGCAGTTCCCCGGTCCCTAAACCCGTTGTTTATATGGGGTGAATCCGGGTAATCCGTCAAAGTTGCCTGCTTCCGATTCGGAGATTCAATCGTAATGGTAGCGGAACCGTATTAATCGGGCAGATGTTGAATGCCCCGAAGGGGCTTTCAGTTCTGGTTTCGAACCCGGCCTTTCCCGGGCAACGGGGTTTCCTCTGCAAACGTTGACCTCGGATGTGGCTGTGGATTATGTGGAGCTTGCAACTGTTCCAGAACCGGGCAGCGTTGTTTTGAACTTTACCGACCTGTGTTTGTTGGGTTTGGTTGGGAGGCGCCATTCAGTCAAGTCCCGTGCGTGAAACGATGGCCAGCCGTCTGCCAGTTCTGGTTATTGTCGCTTTGAACCAAAGATTCACTGCTTCGGCGCGTAAAACTCGACAAAAGCGCCCCATGCCTTTGATTCGTTCCACTCCGGCACCAAAGGCGCGGCCGGGTCGGTATTCACCCGTCGAAGCGGCTCGCTGAAGTCTTCCTGCCGGGCTAGTTTTAATTCGCAGGTCCAGCCGAGCCGTGTCCTGGCCTCTTGTGCGACGCGTTGGGCGAATTCCCCCTGCTTTCCGAGGTAACCACTGGGATTGATTTTGACGCAGCCCGCCGGCATGGCGCCGACGCGTTGCACAAACTGGTTGTAAACGGCGGCCAGCAGGTCCACATGAATATTGTCGCGAACGTAATCGGGGGTTTTGACCTCGGCGGGTTTGCCTTCCCGCCAGGTGCGCATCAAATAGGCGGTAAAACGCGGTTCTTCAAAGGGGCCGAACGGATTGGAGATGACAAATTTGCCGAGCGGCAGGCCGTTTTCATGGCAGTAATGCCGGAAAAACTGGAAAGTCAAACCTTTGGACAGGCCATAAGACGAAAACGCGCGGAGCGGTTCATCGCCGGAACCTTCATCCGGCTCGAACACACTGCCGGTGAGACAGACCGCCTTTAATCCCCGTTGACCCAGGGCGGTGAGCACGGCGCGCAGGTTCAGCGTGTTGTTTTGGAGCGCCCGGAGGGCATCAAAGTCCGGGCTCTTATAATTCCTGACCTCGGCCGCGTGGTGGCACAGCAGGTCGAAACGGTTTTCGCGGATGACCTTCAGAAAATTGTCCGAACCGAACGGCGCCTGGGGAATGAAACGGCAGACCGACTTCAGTTGTTCCACCCGCCACAGCCGGAGGTCCGCATAGTCCACCAAATCGCCCGTGACCGGGCAGCAGAGTTCATGGCCGGCGGCGGCGAGGGTTTTGACAAACCAGAAACCCGTGAACGAACTGGCGCCGGTGAACAAAATTTTCATGGGCTTGGGCTACGCTACTTGAGATGAACGGCCGGATTGAAATCCGGCTGGTTCCGGTCCTTGTCTGAGATGATAACCGGCTCCATCGGCCAGCGGATGCCGAACTTCGGGTCGTTATAGCGGACGCCGCGTTCCAGTTCCGGCGAATAGAATTCAGTGACCAGGTAAAATGATTCGGTGTCGGCGGCCAGGGTGAGAAAACCATGCGCAAAGCCTTTCGGCACATAAAGCATGGTGCGGTTTTCGTCGGTCAGCTCGATGGTGAAATGCTTCAGGAACGTGGGCGAGTCGGGCCGCAGATCGATGATGGCATCAAACAACGCGCCGCGCAGGCAACGAATGATTTTGTCCTCGGACTTGGGCGCAAGTTGGTAGTGCATCCCGCGCAGCGTGCCTTTGATGCGGCTGAGGGAATTGTTGATCTGGACGATTTTATGGTTGAGGTTGTGCGCCTGATATTCGCGTTCGCAGAAAAAACGGGCGAAAAAGCCGCGGTCATCGCCGCGTTTTTCCAGTTCGATGACGTAGGCGCCCTTCAGCGGGGTTTCGGTGAATTTCATAAAATCATTTTGCCGCCAGTTTCTTTTTGAGTGTCCGCAACCGGACAAACTGGTCGCCTTCAAAATCTTTCAGGCCGAACCGGTGCTCCTGGTATTTGTTGAACAATTCCTCAAGGCCGGTCTGCAGATTGTATTCCAGCCGGAATTGGGGGAACAGCTTGTAAAGCTTGTCAAACTTGACGCGGTAATTGCGCGGGTCGGGGCCGACTTCGCCGGTGTAAACAATTTTCGCCTTGGGGACCAGGTGTTGCACGGCGTCGCCGACGTCGCGGACCTGGTAATTTTGATTGTTGGCACCGATATTGACAGCCTGGTTGTGGATGAGTTCGCGCGGAGCCCCGGCGAAAAGAACAAAAGCCCGGGCGATGTCCTTGCAATGGATCAGCGGCCGCCAGGGCGAGCCGTCACTCATGATGCGGATGTCGCCGCGCGCCACGGCGCAGGCGAGGAGATTGTTGGCGACCAGGTCAATGCGGAGATTCGGCGAGTAACCGTAGGCGGTGGAATTCCGCAGGAAGGCCGGGGAAAAATTCTTGTCGGCCAGCGGCGCAACCTGACGCTCGGTTTCCACCTTGGAAACGGCGTAAGCGGAAACGGGATTGAATTTGGCGCCTTCGTCCAGATCCAGCGTTTCACCCTTGCCATAAACCGAGCAACTGCCGGAAAACAAATAGCGCGGGACGCCGGCGTGCTTGGCTTTGCGGGCGAGTTCGATGGAGCCGTCGCGGTTGGTGTCATAGGTGAGTTTTTCATCCAGGTCACCCATCGGGTCGTTGGAAATCGCGGCGAGGTGGCAGATGCAGTCAAAACCTTCCAAATCGCGTTCGGTCAGCGTCCGAAAATCCGAGTGAATTTCACGATCGGCCGCCGGCAAGGGTTCCCAGGCGCAACCGTCAAAGTAACCGATATCCACGCCGGTAACCTGATGGCCGGATTCCTTCAAAAGTTTGACCAGATGCGAACCGATGTAACCATGGTGGCCGGTAACGAGGATTTTCATCCGAACATTCTTGCCGGACTAGCTCAATTGGGTCAAAACTTTTCCGGCAATGTATTGCCCGATGGCGAGGGAAGCCGTGGCGGCGGGCGACGGGGCATTGACGACATGAAGGATGCCGCGCGCCTCTTCAAAATGAAAATCCTCGACCAGCCGGCCGTCCGGCAGCATGGCCTGCGCCCGCACGCCGGAGCCGCCGGTTTCCAAGTCGTCCTCGCGGATATCCGGAACGAGCTTCCGCAGCGACCGGCAGAATTCGCCCCGGGACAGCGAGCGGTGGATTTCGTAGCCGCACATGCTTGGATATTTGACGAGAAATTTCCACAAGCCGGGAAAGCCGAGCGATTCAGCGAGGTCCACCAGATTGATGTTCGACCAGCGATAGCCTTCCCGGGCGAAAGCCAGCACGGCGTTGGGCCCGGCTTCGATGCCGCCGCGGATGAGGCGGGTGAAGTGAACGCCAAGAAAAGGGAATTTGGGGTCTGGTACCGGGTAAATCAGATTGCGCACCAGGTGCTGCCGTTCCTTTTTGATTTGGTAATATTCCCCGCGGAATGGAATGATTTTGGCCGACGGTCTTTGTCCGGCGGCGCACACCAGCCGGTCGGCATGCAACCCGCCGCAGGTGATGACAAAGCGCGCGTGAAATTCGCCGGCGTTGGTGGCAACCGTCCAGTTGTCCGGCGCCGGGATCAGTTTCGCCACGCGCGCATTGAGCCGGATTTCACCGCCGTTTTTGCGGATGATTTCACCCAGTTTCTCGCAAACCGCCGGATAATCCACGATGCCTTCCTGGGGCACGTGAATCGCGGCAATGCCCGCGGCGTGGGGTTCAATTTCCCTGATTTGCTCCGGCGTCAATTTGCGCAAGCCCTGAAGACCGTTTGCAACGCCACGCTGCCAGAGGTTTTCGAGCCGGGGCAACTCGTCGTTGCACGTGGCCACGACGATTTTGCCGCATTGGTCGTGAGCGATGCCGTGGTCGCGGCAGAAAGCGAGCATTTGTTGCAGGCCGCTGACACTTAATTTCGCCTTTTCCGATCCGGGTTTGTAATAAAGGCCGGAGTGGAGGACTCCGCTGTTGTTGCCGGACTGATGCGCAGCCAGCTTCGATTCTTTTTCGAGCAGCAGCAGTCGGGTCTGGGGCCGTGCCTCCAGGAGCCGCCGGGCAGTGGCGAGGCCGACAATACCCCCGCCGACAATCACCGTGTCGTAATTCATGTTATTTCAGCCAGGGCGGGTTGCCGGATTCGACCAGTTTGGTCAGTTGTTCGCGGTCGCGCTGCGTATCCATGCAGGCCCAGAAGCCGCGATGCTGGTACATGTTCAATTGGTTGTCGCGCGCCAGTTTCACGAGCGGGTCGCGTTCGAGCACGCAGCCTTCGTCTTCGGAAAGGTATCGGCGGAAATCCCGGTGAAAGAAAAAGTAACCGCCGTTGATCCAATGGCCCTCGAGGTCCGGTTTCTCGGCGAATTCGACCACACGGTCGCCTTCAACCTTGATTTCACCGAACCGGGACGGCGGGTTGACGCCCAGCACGGTGCCGAGTTTTTTTTGCGCGAGGTGATAGCGATATTCGTCGGCCGGATTGGCGTCCGTGAGGCCGTCGCCATACGTGACGGCAAAATGTTCCGCCGGGCCGAGGTATTTGCGTGCGGCCTGGGCGACGCGGCTGCCGGTCATATTCTTCTCGCCGGTGTAGGCGAGCGTGACCTCCCAATCGAGCTGGTGCCGGCTTTCGTGGACGGTGACCTCGTTGGATTTGAGCTTGATGGTGCAGTCGGCGTTGTGGAGATGGAAGTTGCGGAAGTAATCCTTGACCACGTCGGCTTTGAAGCCGAGGCAGAGCACAAAGTGACGGAAACCCCGTTGCGCATAAATTTGCATGACGTGCCAGAGAATCGGATGCTCGCCAATGGGCACCATCGGTTTGGGCCGGAACTCAGTTTCTTCCTTGATGCGCGTGCCCAGGCCGCCGCAGAGAATGAAGACCGGAATATCCGCTGTGTTCATGCGGCCATGGTGGCGGAAATTTTGAGGCAATGAAAGCCCGAACTTGTCTGGGGGAGTGGCTTTTGACTAATCTGCCTGCCCGTGGAATCCAAAATCATCACAACCATTCCCGTCTTCAACGGCGAAGAATTCATCGGGCAGACATTGGAATCCGTCGCCCGACAGACGCTCCGCCCGGATCGGGTGGTGGTTTTGGACAACTGTTCCACCGACGGCACCGGGGAAATCGTGCGGAACTTCAAAGGCCTCCGCTGCGAATTCATCCGCAATCCGACCAACCTGGGTTTGTTCGCCAACTTCAACCGTTGCCTCGAGTTCGCCGACCAGACGGAGTACCTGCAAATTCTGCACGCCGATGACACCCTCGAACCGGAATTTTATGAAGCCATGACCGGGCTGCTGTCGGATTGCGCCGGCCGGGGTCTGGCGTGGGCGCTCGACGAGCGCATCGACGAAAACAACCGGCATCTCAGCAATTCCGGCCAACCGGACGGGAAAAGCGAAGTGCTGGCCCGGGACGTTTTTTTGCGACTCAAGGCTGAGATCCGCAACCAGGCTTTTTGTGCCACGCTGCTCAAAACCGGCGGCCAGCCCTCGCCCTGCAAATTCCCGCTGGATTTTCCGATTCTCGGCGACATGATTTTCTGGGCGGCCTACGGCGCGCATTGCCAGAAGCTGGTTCACCTTCGCCGGCTGCTGGCGAAGTACCGCTGGCACGGCGGCAACCAGACGGTTTTTCTTGGCCCCAGCATCCAGTCGCTGGTTCTGGATGAATGGCGGACGATGGAAACGAACGAGGCCCTGCGCGGCCGCGGCTGGAGCTGGGATCGAAAGTTGAAACTCAAAGGCTTGCTGGCCGTGCGTTCCGGCATCAAGGCCAAACGCGTCCGCCAGAACGGCAACGCCGCTTACGCCCGCGAAATTGTCCAGGCCGCCCGCGGCATCACCGGATGGCCGCTCTGGCTGGCCGGCCGGTTTCTGGTCGAATTGCGGGATTTTTATCTTTTTACGGTTCTACGCCGGACCAGGCATCCGAAGAACATTTACGGTTAAGCCGCCGCCCCGGACTGGCGGCGGGTGGCAAAAAACAGGTAACCGCATAAAAGAATTCCGGCGATATAGGCTGTAAATGTGACATAAAGCAGGCGGTGCGGCGGGCTGAATTGGAATTCCACCGTGTGTGTGCCGGAGTTCAAACAAACGCCGCGCATGATGAAATTGCAGCGCAACAACTCTGCCGGCTTGCCGTCCACGAGCACCTGCCAATGGGGATCAAATTTGTCGTTGAGCAGCAACACCGTCGGGGTGTCGGCTTGTGCCTCGAGTTGGATGTCCGTCGGCGCATAGCTTTTGTACGCAACCGTTCCGGAGTTTGCGTTGGTGGCGGTCGAGGCCGGTGCGGCGGGCAACGGTGTGGAAACCAATACGGTTTGCCAGGGGTCAAAATTCGTGCTGGTGAGCGTTTGCAGGGTCGTGTTGTCATTCGTGCTGATCTGCCAGTTGGAATACAATTTCGCGCGGGGCAATGCGCCGGCGAATTCAAAGAGCGCGTAGTCACCGCGGTCGGTGGGCACGGCGGTCAATTCCTCCAATCGCTGATGGAATTCTTCGATCCCCGGCTTGAGGGTGATGGCAAAGCGCTGGACGATGCGGAAGCGGTGCTGCAGCGGGTCGAGCCGTTCATTTAACACATCCAAAAAACCCGCCGGACCGAGCAGGTAACGCACATCGGTCAAGGCCCAATGCCGGGCGATCAACGGCAGGCTGTCGGGCGTGTTGCGGTACCGCAGCGCACTTTCATAGGCTTCCAGGTCCGCCGGCATGCGCGGCATCTGAACCACGTCCGAGGACTGGACGTTGTAATAGGGAAACTGGTGCTGCATCCATTCGATGCGGTAGAGTTGATCAAACAATTCAAATTGCGGCGGGGTGCCGAACGGCAATTCGGCAACCCGATGCTCGTAAGGTTGGTTGCGCAGAAAATCGATGATGGGGTTGCTGGCGTATTTTTCTTTGTAATCCCAGTGAATGATGTAGGGCAGGTCGGCCCGCCCCAAATCCGCCACGAGCAGCAGGCCGAGCAACAGTCCGCCCAGCCACGCGCGGCGTCCGGCTAAAATCCCGGTGATGATGAACAGGCAGAATCCGGCGGACAACGTGAACAGGACCACAAACCAGCCGACCTGACTGATGCTGAAGGAGGCAGTCTCCTCGGCGTTATCAACTCCCACCATTTGCATGTAACGGACCAGGCCCGGCTTTTGCAGGGCGTACATCATCCACCCGAGCAGGCTGCCAAGGATGGTCAGGACGCAGGCCAGCATCCAATTGCGGTCGAAACCAGGCGCTGGCGTCCACCATTTTTTTAATTGCGCCAACAGGGAACCGGCCGGTGTCGCTGGAACCTCCAAATAGCGCTGGCTCAGGGCATGAATGCCGTAGGCGAAGAGAATCACAATCGCCCACGAAAAAACGAGAAGGAACTTGGTCGGGTTCCGAATGGTGGAAAAATACGGCAGGGCATAGAGGATTTTGTAAAATGGGGCAAAGCGGCCATAGGCCAGAAGCAGGGAGCCAATCAGCACCACCGCCCAAAACCAGATGAGGCGCCGCTGGGTTGCGGTAAACACCGAATTCTGGCGTCGCAACGACTGCGCCACGGTCCAAAACGCCACCAGCGCCACCAGGATGCCGACGTAATTGCCGCCGCCGGTGAAACGCATGGTTCCTTGTGGTTCCGGGCCGGTTCTATCGCCATCAAAATAGGCGTCCAATTCCGGATCGCGTCCCACCCCGCCCCAATAACTGCCGCCCTCGTAACTTTTTTCAAAAATTTCCATCATGTCTCGCGGCGTGTTCATCCGATAGCCAAACAGGCCGGGCACAAACAGGCCGAGCGTTTCCACTTTGGGCTCGCTCCACTGGGTGGCCCAATTCCAGTGCTGGGTTTTGGTTTCCGTGTCCTGCGCGGTTCCGGCAATCCCTTGGATTTGGGAGCTGACGAGTGACACGACCGTTTGGAAGGCGAGGAAGCCGGCGAAGAGCGCGATGACCGCCACCGAGCCAACGCCGCGTGTCCACTTCAACCAACCCGGGCCACCGTCCTCCGCCAGGGCTTTGAACAAAACAAAAGCCGCGACGAACAGGCTGAAAATGGCGCCAATGTCGGCAGCTTCCATGACGTTGAGTCCAACGGCCAGTCCGGCCAGGGCCAGCCGCGTCCAGCGGATGAGCGCCGGAGTGTCCGGCGTGTTGGACACCACGAGGGCCAGGGCGAAGAAATCCATGCCAATGGCAATTTCCTGTGAAGCCACCCCCCAGCAGGCGCAGGCGAAAAAGGAGGAACTCAAAGCTGTGGCCAGCGCACCCAGGATTGCCGCCAACGGAGCAAGCTGTAATTGGCGGAAAAACGTCCAGGCTCCCAAACCAAGAATAAACAGGGCGACCGGCGGGGAAAACCTAGAAAACCCGGTTGGTCCAAATATCCTTCCCAATGCCAAGCTGATGAACGCGGTCAAGTCCGACGGATATAATCCAGGATTGGCGCCGATACTGCCCGTATCGGCCCAACAGTGTTTAATTGCGCCGGGCAGTTGCATCCAGGCAGTGCATTGCTGACCCAGCGGCCCGTCGTTGGAAAAATGCACATAGTCCGGCAGAAAACTTTTGCCGAACAACACCGCGAGGGTGGCGAACAGCACCGCGCCGGCAAAAATCCCATGGAACCTGGCCGCGCCGGTTGGTTTGATGGCTTTCATACAATAAACATCAGCAAACAGGTCAACACACCATGCCTGCAAAGATGGACACCGACACCACCCGAATTTGTATATTCATGCGATAGGCAATACGGCGAATCGACAGTTAAATCGTGATTGTCAATTGCGCCAAGCCGGGTGTCAAGGCACCCCTGTTAAAAAACTTCTCCGGGAATTGAATAGTGGCTATGTTGCCGCAAGATTGCCACGCTCCACGGAATCAATATATGAGTCCAACGCCCCGTTCTGCCATCGTTACCCTGGCCATGGGCCAGGCCGTCGAGAATCTGGACCACACGTTCTCCAGCTTTGCCCGATGTCCCGGCATGGAATTGCATGCATTCATCCTGGGCGGGCAGCTGCCGCAACGCCGGATTCCCGGCATCCAATACCATCTGCTGGCCCCGTCGCCGGATTTTTCGCATCCCTTGCGCGAAGTTTATTACCGCCGGCTGGAGGTGCTGGACGACCTGGGGGTGGAATATGCGATGACGGTGGACAGTTTTGATGTGCTGTGTCTCCAGCCCCTGCCGCCGTTTGAACAATTGCTCGGCAACGCGGATGTGGCCGCCTGCGTCGAGCACCAGGGGGGCCGCTACGTGCTCGGGCAGGGGTACACGTCCAGTTTTCTCAACGGCGGCGTGTTCCTTTGGAACGTGCCCCGCAGCCGCGACATCCGTACGGAAATTGCCGCCCGCGGACGCACCCATTTCCGCACCCTGGCCGATGACCAGTTGTGTCTCAATGAAGTCATTCAGACCAAATATTTCGAGCGCCTGCGGATCTTGCCCTGTCAGTACAATTATCGCGCCTATCTGAAAGGCACTTACCGGAAGAACCGGCCCGGCTGGCCCACGGTCAAACACCTCGACGGCGTGATGATTTACCACAATGCCACATGCATTCCCGGGGTGAAAAAACTGCCGCCCTTCAAGCCGCGCGCCACGCTGCCACCACTGCCGGTGGACGGGCGGCCGCTGACGCCACGCGAGCAATTCTGGCGGCGCCTGCGGAACAAGTTCGAACCGTGGGTGGTCGGCTGAGCCGCCGGCCATTTGCGATCAAGAGGGTTTAAAATTCTGTTGTGGCCAAAACCCCGCTTGACACCTCATTTTCAGTTGTGCAGTTTTTCCAGCCGTCAAACCGTCTGCGATTGCCGGAAATTGAATGATTATGAGCCAGTTTAGTTATGATGTGGCGGTGGCTTACCGGATTTACCCCAAAGTGTCGGCCAGCTGCGGCAATCGCCCCCCGATTTTCAGCGAAGATAAACTCAAGCTGTCCGAACTTTGCCTCAAATCCTTCAAAAGCTCGCTGGGGGGATTGCGAGTAAAATTATGGGCGCTGCTGGACAACTGTCCTCCGGCCTATGAAACAATATTCACGCAATTGTGGGCCCCGGAAGATTTGGTTCTAATGCGTTATCCGGGCATTGGCGACGGAGCCACCTTTCGCGAACAGTCCCGCATCCTTATGGAGCAGACCGACGCAGAAATTGTTCATTTTGCCGAAGACGATTACTTTTATCTGCCGGACCAATTCCGGCTGGCCGTTGATTTTCTGAAACAAAACCCCGACGCCGATTTTGTCACCCCCTACGAAAACTTCGATTATTACACGGCCGACCTGAACAAATTGCCCTATGAAACGAGGTCATTTGGCGGGAAGCAGTGGAATTCCTGCGTTAGCACGACCCACACATTTTTAGGCAAGCGCGCGGCGGTAATGGAAGGCCGCGGAGTTCTGCTGGCCTCCTATGGCAAGTTAAGCCCTGATCTGGTGAAGTGGATGGCGCTCACCAAGAAACGGGTTTTTAATCCGGTCAAATTTTTGAGCTGGCTGGTTCCTCATCGGTTCTGGTCGGGCAGCATTGCCCTGACCTGGTATTTTTGCTGGCGGCAACTTTTATTTGGCCGCCGATACACCCTTTGGGCGCCCCATCCAACCATTGCCACCCACATGGTCGCCGGCCTGGAAGCCCCAGGAATTGATTGGCAGAAAGAATTTCAAAGACAACTCGCCAGCGTGCCATCCGCGGTTCTTAAAAATTAACGCTTCTCGTTCAGCGTTTGCCTTACCTGTAACTCGGCGATCAGGCTTTTGCCGTTGCCGCCCTTGTCCTTGCCATGTCGCTTGTGGGTCCACACGCCCCAGGCGTCTCCCACAACGCTGCCGAGGCAGGCCGGTACGTGCCACAGCCAGCATAAGTCGCGGTCGCGAATCAATCCATGCAGCGTGTGCCAGAACGGGCCGATGAAGGTGACGCAATAAATCCCTGCCAGCCAGAGCGGCACGGGCGGTTTTTCCTTCATCCAGTTGGTTTTGGCCTCCTCCTGGACGCGGAGAAAATGCACCGTGGCCCGCCGGCGCTTTTGCACAAAACCCCAGAGTGTCTGGACGTAATAATGATGCACGCCGCGTCCGCGAATCCGCAGCCATTCGCGCTTGCCCGCACGCATGAGGTGCAGGGCCGCGTGCGTGTCCTGGAAATGCGCGTCGGCCTTCACCGATTCCAAATCGGCCCGGCGAAAAACAAATCCATTCGCGCCGAGCGGATATGAAAGCGAGTCGCCCGGCAAGGTCCAGCGTTCCACCTCCCCATCGCGTACCACGAGTTGGGGATTGGCACTCATCAGCCAGGCAATGGGGTCGCTGATGTGCAGCCGGTGCGTGAGGTAGGCGCAGAACGAACTCATTTTGGGCGAGGGCAGGTAATAACTTTCAACCCCCAGTGCCCGGGGATTGGCCGCGAGAGCCTTTACGGCCAGCTCAATGTAATCGGGATGCGTGATTTCGTTGTCCGCGTCCACAAAGACGATGTATTCGCCGGCCGCCTGTTGCAGCGCCAGACGTTTTCCTTCCTCCATGTTCTTGCCATTGTCATCGAGGACAATCGCGTTGTATTTTTTGGCGATGTCACGCGTGCGGTCGGTGGAATGCGCGTCGGCCAGCAGAATTTCGTACCGGTCGCGCGGATAGGTCTGGCGCGCGATGGACAACAGGACATTGTCCAGTAACGCCTCCGCATTGAGCGTCGGCATGATGAAGCTGACCCGCGGCAGATTTTCCGGGCTCGGCGGCATAAGCGGAGTCTGGCTGAAACCGAAGGCAATTTCAAATCAGCTTTCTGCGGCCGGCCAGTGATGCCGTTGCATCGTGACCAGCCAGGTGACGAACAGGATGCCAAATGCGGCGCCCGCCGCAACCGGCATGGTATGCAACAACGCGGCGGGAGTTTTCCCCGCGGCCAGCAGGGTCAGCCAGTAGCCAAGTCCGAGCGCCCCGTAGAGCAGCGAGATTTTCGTCCAGCGGCTAGCCAGCGCCCAGAGCGCCAGCGCCTGCAACAGGCCCACGAAAATCATGGTGGCGGCGAGCCGGGCGATCATGGCTCCGGCTTCCGGCGAAGGACGGCCCAGGATGAGTTTTACGCAGAAATCCCGCAGTATAAACAACAACGCCGCCCCGAAGGCCAGACCCAGGATGTAAAGTCCAAGCAACTTCAATTGGCCGCCCACAATGTGGCCGGTGCGCGCTCCGGAGCGGGAAGTGAACAGCACCGTGAGCAGCGGGGCCACGATTATCGGCAAGGCTGCCGCGAGCCGCTCGGCGCAGTTGTAGGCGTCATTTTCCGTGCCCGAGAAAAATTTCTTGGCTACCAGCAGGTCGCCTTGCAGGAAAAGAAGCCCGCCTCCCACACAGGCCACGCTGACGACAAAGTAGTGGACAAATTCGCGGTTCCACGGCGAGACCGGCTCACCATGCAGGGCCAGGTCCTTTTTCCAAAATAGCAGGACGAGGTTTGACAGCAGGGCAAAAGCTGCGGCCAGTACGGCGGTCTCCGGCGTCGGCCATTTCAGAGTGACGAACCAGCCGAACGAAACCCGCAGCACCATCGCCAGAAAGCCGATCAACGCGAGCCGTTTGAACCAGGCCAGTCCCTGGCAGAGGGCCGTAATCAGGGAAGCCCACAACCCCAAAAGCGTGCAAACCAGGGTGATCAACATGAGGCTTTCGCTGTAATGAAAGAAATCGCTCAATGGTTTGATGGCGATGACGGCCAGCAGCGAACCAATGGCGGTGAGGCGGAGCAGGAATCTGCGGCAGCCGACGAGCAGTCCCTGCAATCGCGCGCTGTCGCCGCCGGCGTTGAAATGCGCGATGTAGTGCGCGACCGCAAAGATGGCCACCGACGGCAGCAGACCGAGCAGTGGCATAAAGCCGTTCAGCGCGCTGTTGGCATTGCCGTATTGGCCTTGTCCGCTCAAGTGCCGGCCCAGGACACCTTGAAAAGCCAGGTTGCCCAAGCCGGTGGCAAAATTGATCGCGGTGAAGATGAGACCGCTTTCCAAAAGCTTGCGGGCCGCGCCGGAATCGTTTTTCAACTCATGACTCATGCGCCGATGGTTATGGTTTCCCGGCAGACAATTTCAAGTCCACTTTCAAATAGCCGGGCGGCACCGGGTTGCCGTCGGCCTGTATTTGCAGGACATCAAGCAGGGTCTGAAGGTCGTAGAGTTTAATCAAGCGATCTCGACAGTTCAGGCAGTTTTCCCGAAGTTTAGGGTAGCAGTCCAGGGCCTGGTGCAGGAGTGGTTTGATCTGTCTGGGCGTCGAGTTCATCATGTCCACAGGGAACAGGCAGTCGTCCAGCCAGGGATATTCAAAGGGCAGCCCTCTTCCAATCATCGGGGTGCCGACGCCGGCGTATTCGGTGTATTTGGGCACGGTTGAATCATGCAGTCCGCCGCTGGTAATCAGAAAACGGCTTTGCTGGTTTTTCAGGATGTATTCGCTGTAGGGCAGGGTTCTGTTTTCGCGGCGGCAGTCGTAGAATTTGAATGGATTATTTTCAAACCCGGCAATCGCGTCGGTCAGGACTCTGCGGTCATGGTAAAGGTTGGCAAAAGTGTGTTGAAAGGGGGCGTAGGCGTCGCGCATGAGCCAGATGCCGCAACAACCTCCGGTGTTGGCAAAATCGTATTTGGGCGTCCCGGTGCTGATCGGTATGTTTGCGGGTTCAACCGAGAAGGGAAAATAAAGCAGGCGTTCCGGGACAATCGGTTCCTTTAACCGCTGCCATTTCTTCCACAGGTTGGCAAAAGGTGCGGCGGCCAGGGCCAGGGGACGCAAAGCGGCGCCGACCAGACTGTATTTCGAGATTTGCGCGCGCGGATCCAGCAGCAGGGGGGCCTGATGGCCATTGAGAAACGTGGATTTTCCGAGGCGGACAGCGATGCCGTGGTATTTTCTGAAGAGGACGAATTCCGCTTCACGGATGAACCAGTGCGGGTGCACCCACCAATCGTCCACGATGATGGAGAAGTTTTTCCGCTCTCGCAGCAGCGGAAGCAGTCCGTTGAGTTCGCTCGGATGCAGCCAGCCGAGTATGATATGGGCGTCGTTTTTCCAAAGGAGCTGTTTGAGTTGCTTCAAGCTTTCATTGTCAATCCTGCCTACGAGGGGATCCTTGCCCTGGGCCCCTTTAAGAAAAAACACCCTGGCGCCCCGTTCCAAAAGTGCCTGGGTTTCTGAAATGGCATTTCGCTGCTTTTTGGCAATGGCCTCACCCCGAACCCATAACGATTCAGTTATTGAAAAGCGGATTTTCGACATAGTTTGAAACAACCGCATCCGGGTTACTGGCAAAAGCGGATTAAATTTTCAAGAGCAATAGGCCCGGCGAAGGCACGGTCACGACAATTGCTTGATCACGTGCCGGATGCCTTCCTCCAGGGATGTGGTCGGCTGCCAGTATTTCAATATGAACGGATCCGGTTCGTTTTTCTTGAACAGTTGCGTGGGATCCAGCGTCTGCGCACCGGGAATCACCGGGACTTTCATCTCCCGGCCAATGATTTCTGCGACCTCAATGATTTTATTCCACTTGAAATTGGTGACATGCAGGGGCTGGTTCCGGGGGATGGACTGGTGTTCAAGGGCAAGTTTGTGGAGGCACTCACAACAGTCGTCCGCATACAAGAACTGGCGTTCCTCCAGACCACTGGAAATCATACCTATCTTGCCATCACGCCGCGCCTTCTTGATGAAATCGGTGATGACGTGAAACTTTTTGGGGTCATTTTCCACGCCATAGACGTTCCAAAACTTTACGACCAGGCCATGCAGGGAACTGGTGTAATGTTCGCCGACGGTCTTGAGCGCGCCGTAAGGTGATTGCGACATGTTGGCCATCTGGCTGGAGGCGAAAATGAAAGGTTTTCCCAGCGACTGTAAAACATCAAACGTATTGTTCATCAGCTTGATGTTGTTCGAGATGAACTCGGGGGTGTGCTGATATTGTTGAAGATATAGCGCGCCGCCGACATCAAACGCCAGAAACAGAACGAAGTCAGCCTCCCGCATTTTTTCTTTCAGCAACACAGGAGGATGGCGCAAGTCTTCAGCCGGGTTGCGCGCAACATCAAACGGGATTACGGAGTGGTTCCCGAGTTTTTCAATGTAGCTGCAAAAATGGCCGCCGATCTGTCCTGAAGATCCAAGCACCAAATATTTCATAAAATTGTCGCTGAACGATTATTTATTGACCTTGCTGATTTTGTTTAAAACTAAATACAACAGCAATCCTGAAACATTTAATTCGACCGGATTTGATTGGTATTGACCGACCAGCAGATGCTTGGGCTTCCACAAGAAATCCTGCGCTCATGCCAATTTACCCCGATCACCGGGCTCCCGGAGGCAGAGGAATTCGGCGTGGTTTGTTCTGAGGCTGGCAAACGTATTAAGAGCTGCCCCCGAAGCGGAGACAGTATAACCAGCCTTCGCACCTGTCAAAAAAACTGGCAAGGAGTGCTGCATCGCATTAAGCTTTGTCCCCCTGCATGGAAACTTTTTTTGTCACTGGCGCCGCCGGGTTCATTGGCAGCAATCTGGTTGACCGTCTGCTGGCTGACGGCCGGCACGTCGTCGGCTGGGACGATTTTTCCACCGGCCAGCGCGAATTTCTTCAGTCGGCGCTGGCTAATCCCCAATTCAAGCTGATCCAGGGGGATTGCCTGGATTTGTCCGCGTTGATCCGCGCGATGGCGGGATGCGATTTCGTCTTTCATTTGGCGGCAAATGCCGATGTCCGCTTCGGCCTCGAGCACCCGCACAAGGATTTTCAGCAAAATGCCGTCGCCACGTTCAACATCCTGGAGGCCATGCGGGCCAGCGGGATCAAACGGATTGCGTTCAGCTCCACCGGCAGCGTCTATGGCGAGGCGGAAATTTTCCCGACGCCCGAAAACCATCCGTTTCCGGTGCAAACCTCCCTCTACGCCGCGTCGAAGCTGGCCTGTGAAGGATTCATCCACGCCTACTGTGAGGGCTATGGTTTTGAGGGCTACATTTTCCGGTTCGTTTCCATCCTGGGCGAACGCTACACGCACGGCCATGTGTTGGATTTTTACAAGCAACTCCTCGCCCACCCGGATCGGTTGATGGTCCTCGGCGACGGGACCCAGCAAAAATCCTATCTCTACATCGGCGACTGCCTGAACGCGATGCTGCACGTTGCGAATCAGGCCACGGCCAAATCGGCCAGACAAGGGGTCGAAACCTATAACCTCGGCACGGAGGAATACGTGCAGGTTAATGACTCCATCCGGTTCATTTGCGGCGCGCTGGGGCTCAAGCCCAAACTGGAATACTCCGGCGGCAAAAGAGGCTGGGTTGGGGACAACCCGTTCATTTTTCTCGACACAAAAAAGATTCGCGCCACCGGCTGGAAGACCACGCTCACCATTGAGCAAAGCATTCTACGCACCCTGCAATGGCTCCAGCAAAACCAGTGGGTGCTCCAGCGCCGATGAATATCACCGTCCTCGGCCTCTGGCACCTCGGCTGCGTCACCGCCGCGTGTTGCGCACGGCAGTTCCGGGTCGTGGGACTCGACTTCGACGCGGCGAACGTCGCCCGGTTGAACCAAGGCCGGGCGCCGCTGTCCGAGCCGGGCTTGAACGAACTGCTGGCCGCCGGCCTCGCCGCTCAAAAACTTTCGTTCACCACCGATGCGAAAATCGCCTGCGCCAATGCCGACGTGCTCTGGCTCTGTTACGATACACCGGTCAATGACAACGACGAATCGGATGTGGACTTTGTCCTGGGCAATCTCCGGTGCGCTTTGCCGCACTTGCCGAAAGGCGCGCTGGTGTTGATTTCCGCGCAACTGCCGGTGGGCACCTGCCGCAAACTCGAAGCTGAATTTCCGCAGTTCCAATTTGCGTATTCGCCGGAAAACCTCCGGCTCGGCAAGGCGATTGAGGCCTTTGCGAAGGCGGAACGCGTCGTTGTCGGCGTTCGCAATGAAACCAAAAAACCGTTGCTCGAAAAACTGTTTGCGCCCTTCACCCCGCAAATCCTGTTCATGCGCACCGAATCGGCGGAAATGGTGAAGCATGCCCTCAATGCCTTTCTCGCGCTTTCCATCACGTTTATCAACGAAGTGGCCCGGCTGTGCGAGCATGTCGGGGCGGACGCGAAGGAGGTTTCCACCGGTTTGAAAAGTGAACCGCGCATCGGGCCCGGGGCTTATCTTGGTCCTGGTGGCCCGTTTGCCGGCGGCACGCTCGCGCGTGACGTGGTCACGCTCACCAGACTGGCGGCGGCGGAAAACGAAACCATTTCCGTCATCCCGGCCATCAAGCAAAGCAATGACCTGCATCGCAGCTGGATGTTCCGGCGGTTGCAATCGCGGCTCGGCGACCTGCGGGGCAAAACCGTGGCGGTGCTGGGTCTGACGTACACCACCAATACCGACACCCTGCGCCGCAGTGCCGCGGTGGAATTGTGCCGCAGTCTGCTGGCGGCGGGCGCCGGGGTTCGCGCCTTTGATCCGGCGGTGAAACAGTTGCCCGCCGAACTCGCCGCCGTGCAACTGGCGGCGCAAATCAACGACACGGTGAAGGGTGTGGACGCCGTCGTGGTGTGCACCGAATGGCCGGAGTTCCGCCGGGCGGATTGGGCAAAAATCGCCCCCGCCATGCGCCAGCGCATTTTTGTGGATGCCAACCGATTTTTGGAAAAGGAATTGAAAAGCCTGTCCGGGGTCGAACATCTTTCCGTCGGTCGTGCCTGAATATGAAACTCAAAGGCCTGAACGCGCTTATCACCGGCGGCAGCCAGGGACTCGGCAAGGTAATCGCCGAACACTTTCTCCGTGAAGGCGCGAATGTTGCCCTCTGTGCCCGCAACGAGAAGGATTTGTCCGCCACCCGGACCGAACTGGCCGGAAAATTTCCCGCCCAAAAAATTCTCACCCGGACTTGTGACGTTTCCTACGAGGCGCCGGTGGATGACCTGGTCGCTTTCACGTTGCGTGAATTTGGTTCGGTCCAGGCGCTCGTCTTGAACGCCGGCGTGTATGGCCCGATGGGACCGACTGAATCCGTGGATCTGGCCGGGTGGCGGCGCGCGATGGACATCAATCTGTACGGGGTGTTGCTTCCGTGCCGCGCGATCATTCCGCATTTCAAAAAAGCCGGGCGCGGCAAAATCATCGTCCTTTCCGGCGGCGGGGCGACGAATCCGTTGCCCAACATCAGCGCGTATGCCGCGTCCAAGGCCGCCGTCGTGCGGCTGATGGAAACCCTGGCGGAAGAGCTGAAGGCCTTTCACGTGGACGTGAATGCCATTGCGCCGGGCGCCCTGGCCACGCGCCTGGTGGACGAAGTCCTGGCCGCAGGACCGGAAAAGGTCGGCGCTGCATTTTACGAGAAGAACCGGCAGTGGAAGGAAAAAGGCGCGACGCCACCCGAACTCGGGGCCCGGCTGGCGGTTTATCTGGCCAGCCGCGAGAGCGACGGGATTTCCGGCAAGCTTATTAGCGCCCAATGGGATCCGTGGGAGCGGTTGCACGAATTCAAGGCCGATTTGAACAGCGACATCTATGCCTTGCGCCGCATCGTGCCGAAGGACCGCGGCAAAACCTGGGGTGACAAATGAATTACGCCATTGTCGGATGCGGATTGATCGGAAAAAAGCGGCTGGCCGGTTTGCCCGCCGGCTCGAAACTGGTTGTGGCTTGCGACACCGACCTGGCGCGCGCCGAAGAATTGATCAAGCTGGCCAATGCCGGCCACGCCGTTGCCGATTTCAAGTCGGCCGTTACCGATCCCCAGGTGGATGCGGTGATTGTGGCGACCGTCAATGCCGCCCTGGCAAAGGTTTCTGCGGCGGCAATCCGCGCCGGCAAGCCTGTGCTGGTGGAAAAGCCCGCCGCCGTCTCTGTCCGCGAAATCGATGAATTGATTGCCCTGGCGGACCATCACGGCGTTTGTGTGCGGGTTGGTTTCAACCATCGTCACCACCCGGCGTTCCTCAAGGCGCGGGAAATTTTCGAGTCCGGCGTGATGGGTGAATTGATGTTCATCCGGGCGCGTTACGGCCACGGCGGTCGCGTCGGCTACGACCAGGAGTGGCGCGCCGACCCGAAACTTTCCGGCGGCGGCGAATTGATTGACCAGGGCATTCATTTGATTGATCTCGCGGGCTGGTTTCTCGGTTCTTTCACAAAAGTGGAAGGCCAGGCGACGACATATTTCTGGAACATGCCGGTGGACGACAACGCCTTTTTGAATCTGCAAACTGCCAAAGGGCAGGCCGCCTGGCTGCACGTCAGTTGCACCGAGTGGAAGAATCTTTTTTCGTTCGAGATTTACGGCCGCCACACCAAGCTGCACATTGAAGGCCTTGGCGGCAGTTACGGCGTCGAGAGACTCTATCATTACCAGATGAAGCCGGAGATGGGCCCGCCGGACACGAAGCTTTATGAATTTCCCGGCCCGGATGAATCGTGGCGGAGTGAATTGAAGGAATTTGAGGAGGACATCCGCTGCCAACGCACGGCGCCGGGACTTCACGAAGCCCGTGCGGCGTTGCAAATCGTCGAACAAATCTACCGAAAATCGGATTTAACTTTGACTCCGCGCCGCCAAAACCCTAAATCCCAGAGCCCAGACGCTTGACCCCATTTTGATATGATTATTGCACGTTCACCTCTTCGCGTCACCCTCGGCGGTGGCGGGACGGATTTGCCGTCGTATTACGAAAAGTTCGGCGGCTTCCTTATCGCCGCGGCCATTGACAAGTACGTCTATATCACGGTGCATGACACGTTCGTGTCCGACGTCATCATCAAATACTCCGAACTGGAGCGCGTGCCGGAGGCGACGCAATTGAAGCACCCGATTTTTCGCGAGGCGTTCGCCCTGCTGGGCATGGACGGTCGCGGGCTCGAACTGGCCTCCATGGCCGATATTCCGGCCGGCACGGGCTTGGGTTCGTCGGGCAGTTTCACCGTCTCGCTGCTCAAGGCCCTGCACGCGCACAAGAAAAACCTGGTTCACCCCGCCGAAATCGCCGAGCAGGCGTGTGAGATCGAACTGGGGCGGCTCAAGGAACCTATCGGCAAGCAGGACCAATACATCGCGGCTTACGGCGGCATCACCTGTTTCAAATTTCTGCCCGACGGCCGGGTCGAAGCCTGGCCGCTGAAGCTTTCCGCCGACACGCGCGACAATCTCGAGGACAACCTGCTCCTCTTCTTCACCGGCTATTCGCGTTCGGCCTCGGCCATTTTGAAGGAGCAGGATCAGAAATCGAAGCAGGACGACAAATCCATGGTGGAAAACCTGCACTTCGTCAAGGACCTGGGTTTGCAGAGTCAGCGAGCGCTGGAAGCCGGCGACCTGCGCGAGTTTGCTCGGTTGATGGACGTTCACTGGCAGCGCAAAAAGCAGCGCAGCGGCGGCATGAGCAATCCGAAAATCAACGAGTGGTATGACCTGGCCATGGCCCACGGCGCCCTCGGCGGCAAACTCATCGGCGCGGGTGGCGGCGGTTTCCTCATGTTTTACGTGGAGGACAAGAGCCGGCTGCGTCACGCAATGCGGGAGGCCGGGCTTCGGGAAGTCCGCTTCCGGTTTGATTTCGAGGGGGCCAGACTGTTAATCTCGTGAGCGCCCCGCTGGACATTCCCGTCGCCATCCTCGCCGGCGGACTCGCCACGCGGCTGCGCCCCATCACGGAAAAGATACCCAAATCGCTGGTCGCCGTCGCCGGCCGGCCCTTTTTGGCCCATCAACTCGAATTGCTCCACGCCCGCGGCCTTCGCCGGGCGGTGTTGTGCCTCGGCCATCTCGGCGAGATGATTCAACGCGATTTTGGCGACGGCGGCGGGTTTGGCATCCGGCTGGATTATTCGTTCGATGGCCCGAAGTTGCTGGGCACGGGCGGCGCCATCAGGCGCGCGTTGCCGTTGCTCGGCGATGAATTTTTCGTGCTCTACGGTGATTCCTATTTGCCGGTTGACTATCGAGCGGTGGCGGAGTTCTTCCGCGGCAGCGGAAAACCGGGTTGCATGACGGTTTATCGCAATGAAGGCCGGTACGATACGAGCAATGTCGTCTTCCGCAACGGTGAAATTGTGGTTTATGACAAAAAAAATCGCGTGCCGGAAATGCAGCATATTGACTACGGCCTGAGTTTGTTCAAGGCGTCGGTGTTCAATGCGTTTCCCGGCGGGCAGCCGTTCGATCTGGCCGGGGTCATGGGCCGGCTTGTCGGCGAAAAGCAACTCGCCGGCTATGAGGTCCGCGAACGCTTTTACGAAATCGGTTCGCCGGCGGGTTTGGCGGAGTTGGAATTGTGTTTGAAAAGCCGGAGGCCGGTCCTAAAATGACCGTATGGCAAAGCCTCCATACGCTCCCAGAAGCTGAAGGGCTGCCGCAGATAGCGCTGACACCATGCATTCCAACAAGTGGACGCAAACCGGCCGTCATTTTTTCCGGAATTTGAAGGGGTTTCCGCGATTTCTGTTCGCGCACCCTTTGTTTGCGCCAAAACTGCTCAAAGCCAGGGCGGGTTATTTTTTTACCCGCCAACTTGCCCGGCCGGTTGCCACCCCCGAAGGGATTCTCATCGAAACAACCGAAGAACTGGTTTCGTACTGGAGCTTCTTTGTCGAACGCGAATGCCTGACATCCGAGTGGGTCGGCGCTTTGCTGGCGGAAACCAAACCCGTCGTGGTGGATGTTGGCGCCAATGCCGGCTTGTTCTCGCATCTGGTCTGGACGTTGAAGCCCGACGCAAAGTTCATCCTCTTTGAGCCGTTGTCCGGGATGGCCAGAAAGATTGCTCAGTGGGGGGCGGCCACCGGCGCTGCGTACACCTTGCACAATCAGGCGGTGTCGGATCATTGCGGAACGGCGACGTTCTTTGCCGGGTCGGAGAATGATGTCACCGCTTCCTTGAAGCCGGAGCCAGGCAAACATTTGAAACACGAAATTGACGTTGTCACCCTGGATTCCATCATTCCTGAAGGCCCGATTTTGGTATTGAAAATTGATGTTGAGGGTTTCGAGTGCGAAGTTCTGGCCGGTGGGCGGCGAACCGTGGAGCGCACGCGCTTCATGATTATTGAGGCGCACACGAAGGCCGCCTTGGAGCGGATCAAACAGGTTCTGGGCGAGGAGTGGCTCGACAAACAGGTTGGAGCCAGCGACCATCTGTTTATGAGGCGAACACAATAAACTGAAGGCAAACTGCGTTCGCAGCTTGCCGAACTGAAATCACTGGCATAATCACAATCACACAATCGAAATCATCATGAGTTTCACCAAACAATTCCTCGACGAAGTCCAAAAACTGGTTTCCGAACTGAATGCCGACGCCATCGAAAAATCCGTGGTCGAACTGGCGCGGGTGCGCGAACGCGGCGGACGGCTGTTCATCCTGGGCGTCGGCGGCAGTGCGGCCAACGCCAGCCACGCGGTGAACGATTTCCGCAAGATTTGCGGTTTTGAGGCGTACGCGCCGACTGACAATGTTTCCGAACTCACGGCCCGCACCAACGATGAGGGCTGGGCCACGATTTTTGCCGAGTGGCTCAAGGGCAGCCGGCTGAACGCGAAGGACGGCCTGCTCATTTTCTCCGTCGGCGGCGGCAATCTGGAAAAGAACGTCAGTCCCAACCTGGTCAGCGCCATCCAGGTCGCCAAGCAGGCCGGCGCTTCAATTGTTGGCATCGTCGGGCGCGACGGCGGTTACACCGCGAAGGAAGCGACAGCGTGCGTCATTGTGCCGACGGTCAACCCGGCCCACGTCACGCCGCACAGCGAAGCCTTTCAGGCGGTGATCTGGCATCTGTTCGTATCGCATCCCAAACTCAAAGTCAGTCAGACCAAATGGGAGTCCACAAAATGACTGTGCAGGAGCCGACGTGAGGAGGCTCAAACTTTTCCATTGAACCAGATTGAACCAACCAGTCAGAGCCTCCTCACGTCGGCTCCTGCAAAATTGCGCCGCGCTGTTTTTCTCGACCGCGACGGCGTCATCAACCGCGCGTTGGAGCGCGATGGCAAGCCGTATCCGCCAACAACCCTGAAGGAATTTGAGATTCTGCCCGAGGTTCCGGCCGCTTGCGCCAAACTGAAGCAGGCCGGTTTTCTGCTCGTGGTGGTGACCAACCAGCCGGACGTGGGCCGTGGCACACTGAAAAAGGAAATCGTGGAAACTCTTCACGCGGAAATGTGCCGGCGGCTGCCCATTGACCGCGTGGAAGTTTGTTGTCACCCGGGCCGGGGCGAGTCCGAATGCGATTGCCGCAAGCCCAAGCCCGGCATGTTGCTGCAGGCGGCCGGCGAACTGGGGATTGACCTGGCACAAAGCTGGATGGTCGGCGACCGCTGGAGGGACGTGGATTGCGGCCATGCCGCCGGCTGCCGGACCATTTTCATCGATCGCGGTTACGCGGAGGAACTCCGGCAAAAACCGCACTTTTCGGCTGGCAATCTGGCCCAGGCTGCGGACATAATCTTGCGCGAATCGGGAAATTAATAAAATTCACCGGCGGTTTTGAATTATGAGCACGTTGAAAGATTTGAAGGTAAAACTCTATGCCGATGGCGCGGACAAGGCGGGGATGCTCCAATTGAATGCCAACCCGCTCATCCAAGGCATGACGACGAATCCGAGCCTGATGCGCAAGGCAGGGTTGCATGACTATGAAGCATTCGCACACGAGATTTTGCAGCACATCACCGAGAAACCGATTTCGTTCGAGGTCTTTTCCGATGAATTTCCCGAGATGCGCCGGCAGGGGCTTAAAATCAAGGGTTGGGCGAAAAACGTCTATGTCAAAATTCCCATCACCAACACGCGCGGCGAATCATCCCTGCCGCTCGTCCGGGAATTGGCGCAGGAAGGCGTGAAGCTCAACGTCACCGCCATCCTGACCTTGGAGCAGGTGGCCGGGGTCGCCCAAGCGCTGAATCCCAGGGTGCCGGCCGTCGTGTCCGTGTTTGCCGGCCGCATCGCCGACACCGGAGTTGACCCGATGCCACACCTGCGGGAGGGCAAAAAACTGCTGGCCGGCCTGCCCCAGGCGGAACTGCTTTGGGCGAGCGTCCGCGAAGTGCTGAACATTTTTCAAGCCGACGCTTGCGGTTGTGAAATCGTGACAGTGCCCCACGATATCCTGAACAAGGCGATGAAGATGGTTGGAATGGACTTGAAGGAATTGTCGCTGGACACCGTGAAGATGTTCGCCGTGGATGCGAAAGCCGCCGGCTTTTCGCTGTAAATCCGGAAATTAAATCAGTTGGTTGATCGTGGCGAAAACGTCCTCCACCTTCACCGCTTCCATGATCTGGCGAAGTTCCCGCTCCGTGCCGCGGATGCCTTTGCCGTTGTAGCGGTAGTAATCCAGATTCCGGCCATGCACCGCCGGGTTCTTCACCAGCCGGTAAGGCCGGCCGTAGGGTTCCAGCGTCGGACCGAAGGTCATGGACTCAATGAGCACCTGCTTTGGCACCTTCATGGCGGCGGCAAAGTGCATCATCGCGTTGTCCACGCTCACGAACACCTCGCAATGCTTCATCAACGCCGCAGCTTCACGGATGCTGCGCGTCTTCGGAATCACCAGGTTCGGATGCGCCACCTCATTCGCGATGCGGGCGTTTTCTTCCTTCTCGTCGGGACCGCCGAAGAGCAGCACGGTCAGCTCGGGTCGTGTTGCCGTGAGCTGCTTGATCAACGCGATGTAATTTTCCACCGGCCAGCGCTTCAGCCGCAGGTTCTTTGTTTTGCCCGAGCCCACGTGAACCCCCACGACGCGGCGCGCGGCCAGCTGGTTTTGTCGGGCGATGGCCTCAGCCGCGGCGGTTTCCTCCGGCGTCAGAAACAACTCAAACTCGTGCGCCGCCAGCTTCGGCGCCTTGCCGAGCAGCGACAGCAACTTGAGGTTGTTGTCCGCTGTATGAATGGCGTAGTCCTGCGGCAGGCTGTGCGTCACGAGCAATTTATCGAGGAGGGTGGAATTGCCGTAGGTGTGGCTGAGGCGTTGCGGCGCGCCGATGATGCGCGCGGCGACGCGGTAGGCGACCTTGCTCTGCGGGTGTGTGTTGATGGAAACGTCGTAGCGCTCCCGGCGCAGGCCGAACATGAAATTGAGAAACGCCGGGGTGCCAACTTCGAAGGAATTGCACTGGTGCACACGGCGCAGATGCGGATTGCCCGCCAGCAAATCGCGCGCGCCGGTCCAGAACACGAACGCATCCAGGATCGCGTCCGGAAAATTCAACCGCAGTTCATGAATCAAAGGGGTGGCCAGCAGCGCGTCCCCGATGCCGGCAAGGCAAATGACCAGAATTTTCATGCGCGTCGGCGCTCCGGTTAGAGCTGTGAAATTGTTTTGAGCAACGCCGTGGTGGATTTGCCCGGCACGAACGGAATGATCACGATTTTCCCGCCCGCCTGCTCGACGGCCCGGCGCTCATCCTGATTCAATGTGTCCAGCGTGTAATCGCCGCCTTTGACGTAAATGTCGGGCTTGGCCGCCAAGAGAAATTTCGTCGCCGTCTGGTCTGCAAAAATGCAAACCCCGTCCACGCTGGCCAGCGCGGCCAGCACGGCGGCCCGGTCGGCTTCGGCATTCACCGGCCGGCCCGGTCCCTTCAACTGTTGCGTTGCGGCATCACCGTTGATGCCGACCAGCAACGCGTCCCCGCAGTTGCGCGCCGTTTCCAGATATGTCACATGGCCGAGGTGCAGGATGTCGAAGCAACCGTTGGTGACGACCAGTTTCCGGCCGCTGGCGCGCACGGCTGCCCGCCATTCCGGCAATTTGTCCCACGCAATGATTTTGTCCCGGAAGTTCACGCCGTCATTTTGCCTGTGTATCCTGCGAATTCAACCATTTCCAGACCCGCAACGCCTCGGTCACGCCCCAGGCCTGCGCATCGCAGCCGCGCTGCGTGTGCGGGGCGTCGCCGTCCAGGATTTCGGGAATCTGGCCGAGGCAGCCTTCGTTCATCAATTGCTCCATGCTCCCCAGATATGCCTTCGCCGCCGCCACGGCTTCCGGCGCCAGATCCCAAGCGCGGGCCAGCGCCTCGCAAAACGTCGGCAGCGTCCAGGTCCACGCCGTGCCGTTGTGATACGCCGGCTTGCGGCGCGTGTCCTCGTCGCCTTCGTAATGCGGCCAGTAGGGTTCGACCGGATTGTTCAGCAGCCGGCCGTCGCTGCCGCAGATCGGCAACGGAACTGAAACCGGCAGCGGCGCGAGCGACCGCAGCGCGCCGGGCACCACCAGATATTTCAACGCGGCCTCGACACAACGTTTGGCGCGCTCGCCGGTCACCAGGCCAAGGCTCACGGCGAACAGACCATTGCTGCGCAACGCGTCATCAGGAGTGGCGTGGCGCGCCGCGATGCCGGCTTTGGCCAGCAGCACATCCGCAAACCAGCCCCGGTCTTCGAGCCAGAAAAGCTTTTCAAATGAAACGGTGGCGCGTCCGGCGAGCTCGCGCCATTTTGGCTGTTTCTCGCGCCGATCAATACTTTCCAGCTGGCGCAACAGGCGGATCCACAGGACCTGGATTTCGACCGGATACCCTTCGCGCGGCGTGCCGGCGGGAAAGTTCGTATCCATCCAGGTGAAATGGCCCGGACTCCAGATCAGCGCCGAGGCCGCGTCCATGCGGATGCCGTTGGGCGTGCCGCGTGCGTAATTTTCCGCGATGCTGCGAAGCACGTCGCTGAGTGTGCGGCCGGAATGGGCAACTTTGGCATCGTAAAATTTGGAGTGCGGTGACATGTCACCGCTTTTTAGAAGCTGCGACACGTCGCAGCGCTCCAAAGCCGCAAATTCCTCGCACGCGAGGGCAAACCACAACGGCGCGTCGGAGGTGTCGCGGTTTGACACGCTGTTGCCCTGAATCGAGTTCGGCAGCGTGCCGTCCTTTTCAAACCGCGCAAAGGTCAGCAGCAATTGTTTCACTTCCTCGGTCATGCCCGCCGCCAGAAGTCCGCGCGCACAAATCAGCGAATCACGGCCCCAATCCAGAAACCAGGGATAACCGGCAATGACCGTTTTGCCCTGGTCCCGCCGGACAACGAATTGTTTTGCGGCCTGGACCAGGCGCGCCTCGAAAGTCTGAAGTTCCGTCCCGTCTCTCGCGGGACGGTCCGGGCGGTCCTGCAACGGACGGTCCGGGGCGGCAAACGAAGCTGAATCAACCTCAGCCGTCACGACAAGCGCGACGCTTGCGCCCTTGGGCAGGGGCAATTCAAACCAGCCGGGGCTGTAGGCGTCACCGCTGCCAACCTGGCCGCGGCTTTGTTCGACCGGATGCGGGATGTTTTCGCACCACTCCGGTTGCGGATGGTACTCGCCCTGGTCCGCGAAAACGCGGAGTTGGCGTTCGACAGCGGGCGTGAAGGCAAAACCGGCTATTCCATCGAGCGTGCGCGTGTTGGTGGTAAAATGATATTCCGCGCCGCCGTTACGTTTGGTTTCCCAGTGAAAATTCCGGTCCTCAATGTCGCAACGGACGGTCAGGCGCACGTCGGCTTCGGCGGGCAACTGCTTGCCGTGCGCGTGCTTTTCCGCCGGCCGGCTGAAACGCAACACCGTCGTGTTTTTCCCTTCGACCATTTCCGCGCACAATTCAACCTCCACCGTCCGGCCATCGCCGGCGTTGGCGACGAATTGCCAGGTCGCCGGCGGGCCCGCCTGGAAGGAAACGAGGTTTTTCCCATCGAGCGGCGAAAGAAAACCGTCGGCGTTCACCCAGACTCGGATGCGTTTGACAAAAATATGCCGGTCCACCGGCACGCCCGGATGCAGGTTCGCGCCGAGCACGCAGTCGTATTTGGAGTTCACGCGCCCCAAATCCGCGCCCATCCGCGCCATGCCGCCGATGCCGTTCGTCAGCAGGACCCAATCACCGGATTTCGGATTTCGGATTTCGGATTTCGGATTGGCCGGCAGAAAACGAATGGCAGCGCGGATGTGCTGTGAAGCAGTGGCATAACGTTCCAGAGTCAATTCGGCATCGGCGGCCGTTTCGCGCGGGGGGAAGCAGGCGATATGCCCGTCGGCCACGGCAACAGATTGGACATGAATCGCGCGCTTGTTTTCATTCTGCATTCCGCATTCTGCATTCTGCATTTGCAGCGTGGCCCGGAATGGCGCGCTGTCTTGAATCAGCAACCAATGGCCGGGCGGAACCGGGGTCACCCGGCGCGTATCCAGCAGAGACCAGGAGATCACCCGCGGGATTTTTTTTTGCTGTGCGGCCTCGTCCAGCAATCCGGCCAGTGAAGATTTGGGGCCGCGGGCGGCAAATTCACTGGCGGCGGCGAGAAAATTGGCCGGCGAACGCCCGACTTGGCCGGCCAGCCAGCGCCAGTCAAGGCCACCAATCGATTCCGTCGGTACAATCTTGCCCAGGATTTCAAACGCCCAGGCGGCCTGGGCGCGGCTGTGGCGATAGTCTTCACCACTCAACCCGGCAGGTTCGGGTGTGGACGCCAGGCAGTAGGCTGCGCCGGGTTCGAGCGTGAAGACCAGGGCGTTCTTCTCCGCGGAAAATTTTGGCGGCGGCTGGCCGAGCAAATCAAATTTGAAATCCGCAATGGGAGCTTTGATCCCGGCAATGGCCAGCGGACACGGACCGGCCTTTTCCAACTCCGTGTTGACGAGAACCAGGACGGCATCCTTGCCTTCCGCGGATTCGCGGAGCAACGCATAAACGGGCGAATCGGACGGGCTCAGCCGTGTCAGTTTCGCGCCGTCGAAAAAGCAGGGATGTTTGGCCAGCAGCCGGTTGAGTCGGGCGAGTTCGGAAACGATGTTGTCGGAATTGTCCCAGGCGAGACCGGTGCAACCGTGGACCTTGATTTTTTCGGCGGCCAGCCATTCGACGCCGCAAGTGAAGCCAAAACTGCCGCTGACGCTCGTCAGCGCGCAGAGACGGTTGCGCAGCAGCGACCAGGCGCGGCCGCGCGCCGCCAGGCGGTCATTGTCGTGGGTTTCGCTGTAATGCAGATAGGTGCCGACCCGCGCGCTTTGGCGGTTGGCATAGTCGAGATAATCGGCCACCTGGCGGCCGGAATAATTTTGGAAAAGCTCGGAATAGGCCCATTGCATGCCGCCGTCGGTGAGCAGTTTTTCCGTGGTTTCCCACGAACCGCCGAGGCCCTCGAGCAGGAAGACGGCTTCAGGAAACTCGTCCTGCACACGGGCGATGATGTATTGCCAGGCCGGCACGGGAATTTTGTAGCCGGCGTCGCACCGAAAACCATCCACCCCGCGGCGGCACCAGAGCAAAAAGGCGTCGGCGATTTTGTCCCAGAGCACAACGTCGTGCTGCTCCAGTTCGACCAAATCTTCCCAGACCGTTCCCCAGGCACCGGGGCTGGCGAACGTGCCGCCGGGGTTCCGCAGGAAGAATCCGGGATGATTTTCCTGCAGGGCCGAGCCCCAGCCGGTGTGGTTGATGACGATGTCGAGGAACACCCGCGCCCCGAACGCATGTGTGGCTTGGGTGAGTTCGCAAAATTGGTCCACGCCGGTGGTGCGTTTGTCGAATTCAACAAGGGCGGGATCAATGGCGGTCAAATCCAGGCAGGCATACGGACTGCCGAAGCGCCCGAAGCGCGCATAGGTGGTGGGCGTGCGTTGCACCGGCAGCAAGTGGAGGATGCGGCAACCGAGCTTTTGAATGATGTGGGGCAGCTGGCGGGTGAGGTCGCGCAGCTTGCCGGAGGGCGGAATGACGGTGAAGTTTTTTTCATCCAGTGCCCGGAGCTGGGTTTCGAGCTTTCCGTCGCCGGTGGTGGGCAAAGTTTTCGCCGGACCGAACAGGCGCGTGAACGCGCAATAAACGATGTTGGCGGTGCGGGCGAAGTCGGGATGAACACAGATGCCGACGTCCGGCCCCTCGGGCCAATGCTGCCAGCCTTTGGGGTCGAGCAGGTACGCCTTGGCTTTGAAGAAGCCGGTTTCGGTCAGGGGCAGTTCAATTTGCCAGCCGTCACCGGCTGGCTGCATGGGCACGTCGCGCCAGGAGGCGCCGGCGTGGATCGGGCCCCCGGCGTGAGCCGCTATGATCTCGCACCGCAGGGCGGACGCCCGGCCGAGGTTGGTGCGGAGCAGCGCCCGCCAGCCTTTGCATCCGCCGCCGTCACGCAGCGTAAAGCGCACGGCGTCGCCGACAAAGCGCACCCGGCGTTCGCCGGGCGCCGGGTCCATGATGGGTTTTGCCTGCGCCACGTTATTCACTCCGGCATCAACCGCCGGCTGACGTTACGATTCCGCAGACGGCGGCGGAAAGCAATGCTGCAAGTGGGGTGTGGATTGCCCGGTTGCGTTTCCACACTTAATTGGCGCGGAGATTGCTGTTTTTGGGCGGATAGTCGGACAGTTATTGGAAGACCATGACCACGGCGGCGCAAAATCAGGGCGAAGAAGCTCAATTGTTGCAAACAATTGAGATGTTTGAAGTTATAGCCCAATCGCAGCCCAACGATTGCCAATCGCTGGAAATCCTCAAGGAAGCCTACACCAAGCTGGGGCGCGAGGAGGATGTCGTAAAAACATCCAAACGCATTGCGCAAGCCTACATGCAGTCGGGACAGCTTTCCTCGGCGATTCTGGAATATGAGACAGTTTTACAGCGCCGTCCGGACGATACCGATGTGCAATCGGCGCTCAAGGAAATCGAAGACCGGGCAAACAACATGGCGGAGCAGGCCGCCAGCGAAGAGCTGGTGGCGTCCGTGTCGACGCCCCAGTCCGACACGGCGAAAATGCGTAAACCGGTCCACGCAGGGCCGGTGGAAATCGACGATGGCCGCAAAACGATGCACAAAATTTTTGTCGAGAGCAAAATCATCAAGGAGGGTGATTTTAATTTGTGCTGGCATACGGCCGACCTGACCGCGTCGTCGTCGGACGTGGCCGAGCCGTTCATCCAGGCCCTCGCACAGAAAAACATCCTTCCGGTGGAAAAATCCCTCAAGTTGCTGGCCGACCGGTCGCATACGGCGTTTCTGTCGCTGGACAAATACGACGTGGACATTGATTTGACGCGGGGTTTTCCGGCGGAGGCGTGCCGGCGCTGGTGTGTTCTGCCTTTCGACCGCATGAGCAAATCCATTCTGGTGGCAACGGCCAATCCGTTCAATCAGCAGGCCGCGAAAGACCTGGCGGAGGCCACCACCCACCGGTTGTTGTGGTATCTGGCGCCCCCGGTCGACTTGATGGTCAATCTTCGCAAAGCCTTCCGCTAAAGCCATGGCCAAAGTCAAATCATTCGGAGAACGCATCGCCGACGCCCTCGTCGAGGACGGTCTGCTGTCGGCCGGGCAGATCGAGGAATTGCTCGAACAGCAAAAAAAGGAGGGCGCCCGCCTGATCAAACTGATCGTGGACAAGGCCTACGTGAGTGAACAGGACCTGGCGGTTTCCATGGGTCGGGTGCTGAACGTCCCGCCCATCAATCTGGCGCGCGTGATTATTCCGCCGGAAATCGTCGAATTGCTGCCTCGCGACACCGCGCACAATTACAAGGTCGTTCCGGTTTCCCGGTTGGAGAACAAGTTGTTCATCGCCATGGCCGACCCGCTGAACGTCCTAGCCATTGATGACGTCAAGCGCATCACCAAGCTCGAAATCGCCCCGCTCATCGCTTCCGAAAAGGCCATCGTTGACAAATTGAACGCCCTGGATGCCGCCAAGAGCAGCTCGATGGAAGACATCATTCAGGACGCCCAAAAGCAGCAGAGCGAAGAGGATGCCGAAGCCGACACCATCGAAGCGGTCAGGGAAGGGATGGAAGAGGTCAACCTCGACCAGCTTGCTGCTTCCAGTGGCGAAGCGCCCGTCATCAAACTTGCCAATCTTATCATCGTTCAGGCCATCAAGGACCGGGCCAGCGACATTCATCTGGAGCCGTTCGAGAAAGTCATGCGCCTGCGCTACCGCATTGATGGCGTGCTCATCGATGCCACGCCGCCGCCAAAACAGATGCAACTGGCACTCGCGTCACGATTCAAAATCATGAGCAGCCTGGACATTGCCGAACGCCGCCTGCCTCAGGACGGCCGCATGCGGGTCAAGGTCAGCGGCAGGGATTTCGACTTGCGCGTGTCCGTGCTGCCCACGGTTCACGGCGAGAAGGTTGTGATGCGCGTCCTCGACAAAACGAACCTCACTGCCAGCATCGACAAGCTGGGACTTGACCCGGACACATTCAAACAAGTCAAGAATGCCATTGACGCGCCGCACGGATTGATTCTGGTCACCGGCCCGACGGGTTCGGGCAAAACCACGACCCTCTACTCGGCCCTCAATGAGCTGAACAATCCCATTTACAACATCATCACCGTCGAAGACCCGGTGGAATTCCAGGTTCCCGGCATCAATCAGGTGCCCACCAAAAAGGAAATCGGCCTGACCTTCGCCAACGCCCTGCGTTCCATTCTGCGCCAGGACCCGGACATCATCATGATTGGTGAAATCCGCGACACCGAGACGGCCGAAATCGCCATCGAAGCCGCGCTCACCGGGCACCAGGTCCTGAGCACCATGCACTGTAACGACGCGCCTGGCGCCATCGCGCGCCTCGATGACATGGGCATCGCGCCGTTTTTGATTTCCTCGTCGGTCATTCTTTCCTGTGCGCAACGCCTCATGCGCCGGATCTGCTCACACTGCAAGGAGCCGGTGTCCTATCCGCCGAAAATGTTCGAAGATCTGGGCATCGATCCCGCGACGTTCGATGGCGTGCAACTCTACCGCGGCCGGGGCTGCGAACGCTGCAAAAATTCCGGTTACGCCGGCCGCATGGCCATCATTGAGGCCATGACCATCTCCGACCAGATTCGCAAACTCATCATTGGCCGCGCCAACACGCGCGAACTGGGCAAGGTGGCCATCAGCCAGGGAATGCGCACCCTCCGCATGGTGGGGCTTGACCGCGCGCGTGAGGGCATCTCGACGCTGGAACAAGTGCTGATGATCACCTCGGCTCATTGACCGCCGACCCCGGGCGCCAGGGTCAGAATTTCCGTTGCGGGGCAGCAAGGGGCTGCGGCGAGGGCGACAACCATGGGGCCAATTGTGGCGACCAGGCCGCCGCAGGCGGAGACGACGTGTAATTTAAATTCCAGGCACTCGGCAATTTGGGCAATTCGGGAGGTTTGCCGATCCCGTCGGTCAAAGGAGTAAACGACGCAGCGGCCCGGGACGGTGAAGATACGATTGCGGCGGAACCCAGCAAGGTTTGCGGGAGGGAGGTTTTTATGCCGTCCGATGAGGGGGTGGCGGACGACAGGCCCGGGTTGAGCAATTGCCGGAACTGCTCCATTTCCGCCTGCTGTGCCGTGTCGGGGAGCGGTGCCGGCGCCGGGGGAGCGAACAATTTTGACCAACCGCTGTTTTCGTTTTGCTGGGCCAGTGTCTGTTGGTCGGGTGCGGAATTGAACCACGCGCCGGACGGACCCTCCGGATTCCGCAATCCACCATTGATGGAATTCGACATGCCGTGCCAGGCGTCGGGTTCGTCCCAGGCCCGAAGCGAATTGCCCATTTGGAGCGCATTGGTTTGGGCCAGCAACACCAGTTGGCTCTGCCTTTCGTTGTAGCGTTCCAGCGCCGTTGGATTTTTTGGCCGGCCGAATGCATCACGCTCCGGAATGCCCAGGATCGATTCCGGCGTGGCCGCGCCCATGATTTCCGCCGGGGTCAGCAGCATCCAATTATTGCGCCGGTCCTGCAGCTCCCGCAGTCGCGCGGCCTCGAGGGGCGAAACGGGCGGCAGGCCAAAGGGCAACATCGTGGGCTGAGGTAAACGATTGAAATCGAACGTGGCCGGAGTCGGCGCAATATCGTCGAGATCCAGCGCCCCCGGCGGTTTGGGTGTGAGCGATGGCATGTTGGAAGCGACGGCGGTGCTCTCCGGCGAGGAAAACACAATGGGTTGTCCCGGCCGGAAGAAGGTGTGTTGGGCCGGGGCGGAATACACCACCGCAAACGCCAGGGCGGCCAAAAGCGACCCGCGCATCAAATATGCAAGGCTGAAACCCATCTCAAACTATCAGGCTAGTGGATTAGACACCCAGCGTCAAAAATGAATTCAAAACCCGCAAATCCGTTTGCATTAAATGGTGATTTAGGCCGTAAAACTCACTGCGGTCGCCTGCCCCGTCTCCGCCCTTTGACCATTCACTGCCTCTCGTATTCGCCCTTGCTCACCTTTTTGAGCACGGTGAACCCGGCCTTTTTGGCGTCCGAGATGGACAGCGGCTTGAGCTTGTGCGGCGAATTGAAGGTGGAAATGATCTTGCGCACCGGCTTC
>JBKQOA010000111.1:0-11589 GCA_052145735.1 Limisphaerales bacterium | reverse complement strand
GGATATTTATTTGCCACGTCTGCCATAAATTTTGTTCATGGAATATGACCGCCGGGGTGCGCGCTGGCAAGTCCCTTTTGCCGATTAGAATTTGCTCCGGCCGAATAAAAACTTTTAATCGCGCCGCATCATAGTATGTTTCTGTGCGTGCAACGGGGAAGCTTTCGCAGAACCAAAATCATTGCCACACTGGGTCCGGCGACGGATTCACCGGAAATGATCGGCAAACTCATTGACGCCGGGGTCAACATCTTCCGTCTCAACATGTCGCACGCGCCGCACGATTGGGTGCGCCGCGTCGTCCGGGACATCCGCGCTGCGTCGGCCGCCCGGCGGCAGTTCATTGGCATCATGATGGACACGCAGGGTCCGGCCATCCGCACCGGCGACCTCGGGGTGCCGCTTGATTTGCAGCCCGGGCAGAAATTCACCCTCACCGTCCGTGGCGAACGCGACCTGGAAGAACATTCGGTGGACGTGAATTACGAGAATTTTGTCAACGACATCAACGTGGATGATGTGGTTCTGGTGGACAATGGCACGATCGAAATGAAGGTCCTCGCCAAGTCCGGCAACAAGGTCGAGTGCGAGGTACTGACCGAAGGCACGCTGGGCAGCCGGCGTCACATCAACCTGCCCGGCGTCAAGGTCAGCCTGCCCGCCCTCACCGCCAAGGACATCAAGGACATCCGGCTCGGCCTCGAGGTCGGCGTGAATCTGATCGCCCTGTCGTTCGTGCGCGAAGCGCGCGACCTGCTCCAATTACGGGAGCTGTTTGAACCGGGAAAACCCCACCCGCTCGTCATCGCCAAAATCGAGGACCAGCAGGCCGTCACCAATCTCGACGAGATCATCCGCGAAGCCGACGGCATCATGGTTGCGCGCGGCGATCTTGGCATCGAAATTCCCTACGAAGAACTGCCCATTGTCCAGCGCCGCATCGTCAAGACCTGCCTGCGCGTCGGCAAACCCGTCATCGTGGCCACACACATGCTCGAAAGCATGATTGAATCGCCCATGCCCACCCGCGCCGAGGTCACCGACGTGGCCAATGCCGTCTATGAGCAGACCGACGCCATCATGCTCAGTGGCGAGACCACCGTCGGCAAATACCCGCTCAAATGCATCGAAGTTTTCGACCGCATCGCCACGCGCATCGAGCGCAGCGGCGGGGCGAATTTTTTCGAGCACTCCGACCTGACCACCCCGCGCCAGAAAATCGTCAAAAGCGCCGTCGTCATGGCCAACGAACTGCGGGCCGAGGCCATTCTGGTGATTACGCGCAGCGGCACCATGGCGCGTTACGTCGGCTGGCTCCGCCCGCGTTATTCAAAAATCTACGCCCTGTGCCCCGGCAATGAAGTGGCCGGCGGCCTGACCCTGAGCTGGGGCGTCACTCCGGTGGTCGTTCCCTTTGACCTCATCAACCCGGAAAACACCATCGAAGCGGCGCTGAAAATCCTGATGCAACAGGGCCGGCTGAAATCCGGCGCCACCGCGGTCGTCGTCGGCTCCATCCTCGTCGGCGAACAAATCGTGGACGCCGTCCAGATGCGGGTGGTGTGAGCGCCGTTCATTCGCCGCCAGTTCAAGGCGCCATCCGGCGTTGGAATAACAGCAGGGTGGCGTCAGCCTCTTCGTTGGTGGCAAGCGGTTCAGCCCAATGCCCCTCCGTTTGGTCCGGCACGTAACCACCCACCAGGGTGTAGTTTTGCTCCAGGAATTGCTTCAAAAAAGCGGGGAAATCCGGGGGGCTTGCCGACTGGCGCAACCAGCTGTTTGGGGTGGTCGGGAAGACAACCAGCTTCGGCGGCCGCATCTCCAAATCATGAATCGCTTCGCGCTGGTAGCCCTGCGCCACCCGGGTGGGAATCATCAGGGCATAGGCGGTGATGAACCGCGTGGGACTGAAACGTTGCGCATAGAACAGAATTTGCGGTTCCGACCCGGCAACATAAACCGGGTCGCCGGCTGAACTCAATTCGGCCACCCGCTTTGCCACCACCCGTGAACCGATGAACGGGAATCCGTTCAATTTCACTTCCGCAAAGCGTTCCCGTGAACACAAAAGCCAGGGCACATCCGGGCGGAGCAATAAAAGCATGACCAATACGGCAAGCAGGCCGCCAATCCACGCATTGGGCCGGGCTGGCCATTCATTGATACGCGCGGCCAGGGCGCGAATGCCCAGAACGCACAACAAGGCCCAGAAGGGCATCACTACAATGTAATATTGCGGGTAGGCGCCGGCTCCGGTTGCAAACCAGGCGCAAAAAAACATTCCAACCCAGAACCCGATCCGCGGCCTGGCCGAAAAGAAAACCGCCCCGGGAATGAAAAAAAGCACCCACCAATCGTGCCAGAAGCGGCCCAGCCTGGACCAAAGATGAGCCAGGCCAAAATGGTTTGATGCGACATAGTACCGGTTGAACTGCAACGTACATTCCCAGAAATGCCGGCCACCATCATGGATCAAAAAAAATCCCAGTTCCAAAACGACTGCCATCAATCCGCCCAGCATGGCAGCCAGCCAGCTTCGCCGGAACAATTGGGCGTCGTGCGTTTGGCGCCATAACTCGACGGACCAGACCACAAAAACATACAAAAGCAGGGGCAGCGCGGTGTATTTATAGCCCAGGGTGGTGACTCCCAAAAACCCGGCCGTCAGCCAATATTTCAAATGACCACCGCACCTTCGGTCCCGGATGTAAACCAGGATGGTTGCCAGCAACGGCAGCAGCATGAACATTTCCGTGTTGGTGGTGAACTGGTCCACTCCCGGCAGCAGAATCATCGGGGTCATGAGTCCCATTGCCGGCAGGGCAAAACCTTTCCCCCATTCCAGCCGTGCAATGCATCCCAAAAAAACCGTCGCCCACGCCGCGAACACATACGCCAACAAACGCGGCGCCCAAAAAATGTTCGGCAACAACAGATTGGCCAGCGCGTAACTGTAAACCACCATCGGCGGTTTTTGGATGAACGCGTGTTCGTAAGGGGCCATGCCCTGAATCAGAAGCTGGCCGGAATAGGCGTATTCGCCTTCGTCACGAATCAAAGGAGCATCGAAGTTATTCCAACGGAGGGCGATGAACACTGCCACCACCCCCAGAATTCCCAGATACGTGGCCGGCCGGTTGCCCTCCAGAAATGAGATTTCTGTTTTCACTGCTGGCAGCAAAAATATCGCAGCCGCCCGGGCAAGGTCAATGAACAGAAAACCGGTTTTGTGGCATAAAATCAATCAAGGGAACGATTTCACTGCCTCGGCGGCAAGGGTGACCAGCGTGTTGGGAAACAGACCGATCCACAACATGCCGGCGATGCAAATCACGAGCGTGAATTTGGCCGGACCGGAAAGCGGGATCGGTGACAGATCCGGGGTGTCCTTGCTCCAGTAAATCGCCCGGATGACGCCGAAATAGTAGTACAGCGAAATCACCACGCCAGCCAGCACCGTGAACGCGAGGCAATAATAACCGTGGTTGGCCGCGCCCTGCTGGATGACGGCCTTCAACAGCAGGAATTTGCCAAAGAACCCGGCCAGGGGCGGTATGCCCGCCAGCGACACCATGGCCAGGGTGAGCGTTGACGCCAGCAGCGGCGACCGCTGATGCAAGCCGGCCAATGCTGAAATTTCCTCCGTCTCCGCCTGCCGCATCACGAGGCAAATGACGGTGAACGCCCCCAGCACCGTGAACAGATAGCCGCCCAGATAATACAGGACCGCCGCCTGACCGCTGGCGCTCAGCGCCGCCACGCCCAGCAGCAGATAGCCGGCATGGGCGATGCTCGAATAACCGAGCAGGCGCTTGAGGTTGTGTTGCGGCAGCGCGCAAAGATTTCCGTATAGAATCGTGATGCCGGAGATGATGATCAGCGGGTCCGCCCAACGGGCCGTGACGGCGGGAATGGCCACAAACAGGAAGCGCAACAGCAAAACGAACCCGGCGGCCTTGGACCCGACAGCCAGAAACGCTGTGGTCGGCGTGGGCGCACCCTGATAAACGTCCGGCGCCCAGATCTGAAACGGAAATGCCGCGATTTTAAAGCCCAGTCCAACCAGCACCAGCACCACGCCCAGCAGGAAGATTTTATCGCCTGCAAACTGCGCCGCCACCGTTGCCAGTTCGGAGAAATCCAGCTTGCCGGTCGTGCCCCAGACAAGCGCGATGCCGAAAACCATGAAGGCGGACGATAACGCGCCGAGAATCAGGTATTTCACGCCGGCTTCAAGCGACGCAAGCCGGTTGCGCTGGAAACTGGTCAGGACATAAAACGTGACGGTGATGAGCTCGATGGCGACAAAGAGCATCGCAAAGTTGTTCGCGGACGCGGCGAAGAGCATGCCCGCCAGGGCAAAGACGATGAGCGAGTAATATTCCGAAATCCCGGCCGCGACACAGTCGGAGAATTCGACCGACATGAACAGCACGAGGATGGCGGCGACAAGGAAGAACCGTTTGAAGAAAATGGCCAGCCCGTCCTGTACAAACATGCCGTTGAAGGCCGTGCCGGTGGCCCCATTCGCCCAGCCGGTGATCAGCAATGTGCCCAGCGCCGCGATGGCCGCGTACCCGATGAAGCGCCGCCGCTCGGCCGGGACGAACACGTCGGCCAGCATCAGCACCAGGCCGAGGACAATCACCCAGATCTCCAGGCTCATCAAGGAAGCGTTCATCAATTCAAAGTCGTGTCTTTCGCTGTTGTCCCCAGGGGCATGTCGTGTAGCACCCGCGTCTCGCGGGTCGTTTCGGGCGTCACGCCCGAAACCGCTTGTAAACTCAGTTCGCTGTTTTTCATTTGATCAAGCCCAACCGCACGCCCATCGATGCAATTCGGCGGGACGCCGAATTGAGCCCGCCGGAGGCGGGCGCCACCCACAGCAATGGTTTCACCTCGCACCATATTCACAATCTTCTCCACATCTGGCGTGATTTTTTCCGTGAGCAACCGCGGGAAACAGCCGAACACGAACAGGCTCGCCAACAACAGCGCGTAAGGAACCTTGCGCCAGAGATTTGCGTCCGGCACGTTCACCCATTTCGCCGGCAGCGGACCGTGCAAAACGTTTCGCATGGCCCGCAACATGTAGAGCGCGCCAATCAACAGGGCGCCCCAGAGCGCACAGACGGTCACGAACGGAAAGGCCTTCCACGCGCCGAAGAAAACGGTGACTTCGCCGACAAAATTCGCGAACCCTGGCAGCCCACAGCCAGCCAGCGCCGCCATCAACAACGCGGTGCCGATGAACGGCAGCTTGCGGCACAACCCGCCGAGTTGGCTCATTTCCAGCGTCCCGGTCTGCCGGTAGATGTAGCCGCTCAATGCGAACGTCACCGCCGCGAGAAAGCCGTGCGCAATCATGATGACCACCGCGCCGGCCACGCCGATCAGGTTCAGGCTGGCGATGCCGAGGAAGATGAAACCCATGTGCGCCACGCTCGAATTGCCGATGAGCAGGTTCAAATCTTTCTGCCGCATGGCCACCCAGCCGACGTACAAAATGTTGCCGAGACAAAGCCAGGCGAGGATTTGCATCCAGGATTGCGCCGCCTGTGGCAATAACGGCAACGCCACGCGGATCAGGCCGTAAAGGCCAAATTTCTTCAGCACCCCCGCGTGCAGCATCGCGGTCGGCGATGGCGCGGAACCGTAGCCCAGTGGCGCCCAGGTATGGAACGGCCAGAGCGAAACCAAGATGCCGAAACCAAACAATAACAGCGGGAAGATGAAATTCTGCGCGCCCACGGCAGGCGGACTGGCCTTGGAATGTTCAATCAATTTCGGGATATCGAAGGTGTTGGCCCCGGATTGCAGGTAAAGCGCAATGAGGCCGATGAGCGCAATCAGCGCGCCGACGCTCAAATAAAGTGTGATCTGGAACGTGGCGTAATTCTTCCTTTCGCCGCGGCCCCAGACGCCAATCATGATAAACGTCGGCACCAGTGCCAGTTCATGCAGAAAATAAAAGAAAAACAGGTCCAGCGACGCGAACGCGCCCAGGATGCCGCCGGTCATCACGAGCAGTAAAATGTAAAATTCCTTCTCACGCGACTGGATTTCGAACGAACAGCACGCCGCGGCGAATGCAACAATCGCACCCATCAGAATCAGTCCGACATTCAAACCGTCCACGCCGACGTGGTAGCTGATGCCGAGTGATTTCACCCACGGAACCTGCTGCTCGAACTGATAGCCCGTCTGGCCGGAGACGAATTGGCAGAACATTTTTATCGCCAGCACCATGGAGATGAACGTGGCGAGAAGGGCGACGGCGCGGACGATGACGCGATAATTGCCCGGCACGAAAATCAACGCCAGCGCCGCCAGCAGCGGCCAGCCGAAAATGTAAGTCAATATGGACATCGTTAACTTTTATGACTCACCAAGGCGGTGAGGCTCAAAAATAAGTGTTGTAGCACCCGCGTCCCGCGGGTTGTTTCGGGCGTCACGCCCGAAACCCGGGGTGGGCACAGATTGCTGTGGTCTGTTCGATCCAGAACGGTTGTCCGCCTCCCGACGCAATTCGGCGTCCCGCTGAATTGAACCCGCCGGAGGCGGGTGCTACACACAGCATTCGTTAATTTCATTCTCTGCGTCTCAAAGTCTTTGCGTTGAATTCTCATGTTCATTTGCCCAATACGAACCAAAGCACCACCGCCACGCCGAGCACAAACAGGAAGGCGTAGGTCTGGAGGTTGCCGGTTTGCATGAGCCGCAACGCGCGGCCGGTAAAATCCGTGCCGCCGCGAATCAGGCCGATGCAACCCCAGTCAACCACCCAGCGATCGATGAAATCCACCACCGCGGCGATGAAATCATGCGCCCGGATGAAGGTGGCCTCGTAAATCTCATCGAAGTAAAACCGGTTCTTCATCGCCGTGGCAAAACCACCGAGCCTGGCCGGCAGCGGATCGTTCGCCGCGTTCTGATACAACCCCCGGGCGCCAACCCAGCCGATGGCAACCATAACCAGGCCGGCCAACATGGGTATGGGTGCGTGCAACGGTTCAAACATTCTCTGAACAAGCGTCGCGCCGGGACTCTCGCCCGTAAATTGCGACGCGTAGATTTCGCTGATGGGGATGATTCCGCCGATGACGGCGAACACCGCGAGCACAATCAGCGGCCAGGTCATGACGGCAGGCGATTCGTGTGCGTGTCCGGCGGATTCCGTCCTGGGTTTGCCGACAAATGCGACATAGAACAACCGGAACATGTAAAACGTCGTCAAACCGGCCACCGCCGCGCCCAGTACGAACAGTGGATAATTTTTCTGTTCCAGCGCCTGGGCCAGAATCGAATCCTTCGAATAAAATCCGCTGAAGGGCGGCACCCCGCTCAAGGCCAGTGTGCCGATCAAAAAGGTCCAGAACGTGATGCCCATCTTTTTGCACAGGCCGCCCATCTTCCAGATGTCCTGTTCCTCGTGCAGCGCGTGGATGACCGAGCCGGCGCCGAGGAACAGCAACGCCTTGAAAAACGCGTGCGTGGTCAGATGAAACATCGCCGGCGTCGGCCCGGCCAGGCCGACGGCCATGACCATATAGCCGAGTTGCGACAGCGTCGAATAAGCGAGGATGCGTTTGATGTCATTTTGCTGAACGGCAATCAACGCCGCGAGCAAGGCGGTAAAGCCGCCGATATAGGCAATGACGTGCAATGCCACCGGGTCCAGCAGAAAGATGATCCGGCAAAGCATGTAAACGCCGGCGGCGACCATCGTCGCGGCATGAATCAACGCGCTGACCGGCGTCGGGCCTTCCATCGCATCTGGCAGCCAGACGTGCAGCGGGAATTGCGCGGATTTGCCCATCGCGCCGCAGAAAATCAGCAAACCGGCGAGCGTCGCGCAGCTACCAAATCCTGTGAAGATTTCCGTAGTCGCATTGGCGGCAAATTTCCCTTCCAGCACGCCAAAGTTCAGTGAACCAAGAATTCCCCAGACCATCATGATTCCAAGCAGGAATCCAAAGTCGCCGAGGCGGTTGGTGAAGAAGGCTTTTTTCGCCGCGTCCGCCGCGCTGGGTTTTTCAAACCAGAATCCGATGAGCAGATAGCTCGAGACGCCGACAAGTTCCCAAAAAATGAACAGCTGGATGAAATTGTTTGCCAGCACGATACCGAGCATCGAGAACGTGAACAGGCTCATGAACGCGAAAAAGCGCGAGAATCCGCGGTCGGCGTGCATGTAGCCGAAGGAATAAATATGGATTGCACCGCCGACCCCGGTGACGATGAGCATCATCATCAGGCTCAAACGATCGAGCTTCAGACCGAAGTCAATGTTCAGATTGCCGATGGACAGCCAGTTGGTGGTGGACTCGACATTGATCCAACCGTGGTTGGCGATCAAAACAACCGTGAGGACAAAGCCGGTGACGATGGCGCCGATGGACAACAGCGCGCTGAGGGTGCGATAACGCAGGGTAAAAAGCGTTATCGCCACCGCCGCGAGCAGCGGCAGGAACAAAATCAACCAGGGCAACGCTTCGTATTTCATCCGAATAAAAACTCGCCACTGAAGAATGTTGGCAGCATCCGCGGCTCGCGGGTGGTTTCGGGCATCACGCCCGAAACAAACAGTTGGTGCGGATTACCATTGGTTGTTCGATCCAAAACTGGCGTACGCACCCCGACGCAATTCGGCGGGACGCCGAATTGCACCCGCCGGAGGCGGGTGCTACACACAGCTTCTGTTAAAGCTCTCTTCATTCTTAGAGTTTCATCGTGGTCAGGTCCTCGACGTGGGCGGACTGGCGTTTACGGTAAAGCGCGACGATGAGCGCCAGGCCGACCGAGACCTCCGCCGCCGCCACGGTGATGATGAAGAAGACCAGCACCTGGCCGTTCAGGTTGTGGTTGAACCGCGAAAAGGCGACGAGCGCGAGGTTCGCCGCGTTGAGCATCAGCTCCAGCGACATGTACATCACCAGCAGATTGCGCCGCGTGATGACGCCGAGGAGGCCCAGGCAAAACAACAGGGCGCTGACGACCAGATAATGTTCGAGGCCGACGTGCATGTTATTTCAAATCCTTTTTGCTCAATAAAATCACGCCCATCATCGCCACCAGCAACAGCACGGAAACGATTTCAAACGGCAGCAGATATTGCGTGAACAGGAGCTTGCCCAGCGCGGCGGGTTCGCCTTCCAGCATCGGCACGGAGGCATCGGCGGCGGGTTTGGCCGCCACCAGCACCTTCAAAAAAATCATCACGATGGCGCCGACGGAAACCAGTCCGGCAATGAGTCCGAACTTTTTTACCCGGCGGCGTTCCTCCTCCTTCAAATCCAGCAGCATGATGACGAACAGGAACAGCACCATGACCGCGCCGGCATAAACGAGGATTTGCACCGCGGCGAGGAAGAACGCGTGCAGCAGCACGAACAACCCGGCCATCGAAATGATGGTCAGCACGAGGAACATCGCGCTCGTGACCGGATTGCGGCTGAACGGATTGGCGATGACCAGCCCGCCGCACAGCAGCGTCAGTCCCGCAAATACGTAAAACAAAATGTCAGGCAGTCCCATGTTTTGACTCTAAAACCACAAATGAACACCAATGAACACGACGGTTGGGATGCGAATTCCATTCGCAAGAATTCGCGTAATATGCATTGCGTTCGGTGTTTTAAATTCGTGTTGATTCGTGTCCATTCGTGGTTGTTTCAAATCTTTACCGGAAAATTTTCCTGCTCCTTCGCCTCTTCCAGCTTGTGTTTCCATTTCTGGATGCCGCCGTGCGTGCCGCCGAGTTCGAGCAGCTTTTCCTTGTTGTAAATCATCTCCTCCCGGCCGGTGCCGGTGAGCGAGTAATCCTTTTGCAGGAATATAGCCTCCTCGGGACAGACCTCCTGGCAAAATCCGCAAAAGATGCAGCGGAGCATGTTGATCTCGAATTCCAGCGGCATCTTCTCGGCATTCGGCCGGTCGGCCGGCGGGCCCGCCAGACCGGGGGGAATGATTTTGATGGCCTTGGGCGGGCAGACAAACTCGCACAGCTGGCAGCTCACGCACTTGGTGTTGCCGTCCTGGTCGCGCACGAGGTAGGGCGCGCCGCGGTAGTCCGGCGGCACGGCCCACTTCTCCTCGGGATATTGCATCGTCACCTTCCGCTTGAAGAAATGACGGAGCGTGACCTTGAACCCGCCGATGATAGCCGGCAGGTAAAGCCGTTCCCAAAAATTCAACGCTTTGCGTTGGACGATCATGTTTTACTTCAATCTTCCGTAGCCGCCGATGTGAATCGGCGGACCAAATTCATAACCATCCGCGTTTTCACAAACGCGGCTACAACCTGCTCATCCACCACAACCAAACCGCCGTCACCACGATGTTGGCCAGGGCCAGCGGCAAAAACCGGCGCCAGCCCAGGTCCATCAACTGGTCGTACCGGAAACGCGGCCACATCCAGCGCACCCAGATGAACAGCAGCAGGAACACTAGCACCTTCGCCAGAAAAATCGCAATCTGCGCGATCCCGCCCGGCAGGGTCGTCGCCGTCTGGTCGAGACCGAACCACGGCAGCGTCCAGCCGCCGAAGAACAGCGTCACCATCATCGCCGACGCGAGGATCATGTTCGCGTATTCCCCCATGAAAAACAGCGCAAACTTGATGGAGCTGTATTCGATGTTGTAGCCGCCGGCGAGTTCCTGTTCGGCTTCCGGCAGGTCGAACGGCGTGCGGTTGGTCTCGGCAAAGGCCGCGCCGAGGAAAATCGCGAACGCCAGCGGCTGTTTGAATACCAGCCAGTTTAAAAGCCCGTGCGTTTGATACCCAATCACGTCGTTGAGATTCAAACTGCCGACGAGCAGGAAAACCGGGATGACCGACAGGCCCATGGAAATTTCGTAGGAAATCATCTGCGCGCTCGACCGGATGCCGCCGAGGAACGGATATTTCGAGTTCGCCGCGTAACCCGCCAGCACGATGCTGTAAACGCCCAGCGACACCATGCCGAATGTGTAGAGGATGCCGACGTTCAGGTTGGCCAGCACCATCGGTTGATTGCCAAGCTTCGAGCCGAACGGGATGACGGCGAGGTTGAGGATGGCCGGCATCAGGGCAATGCCCGGCGCCAGGAAGAAATAAATTTTCCGCACCTGCGCCGGGGTGAACTCCTCCTTGAAAAACGCCTTCACCGCGTCCGCCGCCGGTTGCAGCAGCCCCAGCGGCCCGACGCGGTTCGGCCCCAGCCGGTCCTGCATGAACGCGCAGACGCGTCGCTCGACCAGTACGATATAGGCGACCATCGTCATCATGACCGAAAAGGCGGCAAATATCTTCACCGCCGTAAACAGGGTGAATTGCTGTGCGTCGCTCAAGTTGTTCAGCCAGGCAATCATTGTGCTTTAATCAGCGGAGCGCGAAAGCGTGTTTGTGTAGCACCCGCGTCCCGCGGGTTGTTTCGGGAGTCGCGCCCGAAACTTTTCGCGGAGGCAACGCTCCATTGTTCGTTCGATCAACGGCCATCGTACGTGCGCTGACGCAATTCGGCGGGACGCCGAATTGAACCCGCCGGAGACGGGTGCTACCCACATCTTTTGACAATCTCATCATCATCTTAACGTCTTTGCGTTCTC
>JBKQOA010000110.1:0-39909 GCA_052145735.1 Limisphaerales bacterium | reverse complement strand
GGAAATGATGGCCGAGATCACCCACCAAAGGTTGGCATCGAAGCCGGGCTGTTTCGCGAGCAAGAACCAACTGGCGACAAACGTAACGATGATGGACACGGCCGAAGTGATCCACACCAGGTGGGTCAGCGGCGCTTCAAAGTCGAAATCCTTTTTGTGGCCGTACAGGGCCTTGCTGAAGATTTCGTTCGCAAAGTAGGACACCAACGAGGTCACAATCATCAATGCGCGCATGGTGAACATCCAAATGATGAGCGTCGCGCAAACGACCGGGCTGGCCTCCAGCGCCAACGCCAGGAACGCAATCAACGCCACGCCGGTAACGCCGTAGGTTTCGAAACCGTCCGCCGTCGGGCCGACTGAGTCGCCGGCATTGTCACCGGTGCAGTCCGCAATCACGCCCGGGTTCTTCGGGTCGTCCTCGGGCAGCTTGAAGACGATTTTCATCAGGTCGGACCCGATGTCGGCGATCTTGGTGAAGATGCCGCCGCAAATACGGAGCGCGCTGGCGCCCAGGGATTCGCCGATGGCGAAGCCGATGAAGCACGGGCCGGCGAGGTTCTTGAGGAACACCAGAATGCAAATCATGAAGAACAGTTCGACGCAGACGAGCAGTAGGCCGACGCTCATGCCGGAGCGGAGCGGAATGCCCAGCGTGGCGAACGGGTTGCCCTTGAGCGCGGAGAACGACGTGCGGGAATTGGCGACGGTGTTGATGCGAATGCCGAACCAGGCGACGCCGTAGGAACCGAGAATGCCGAGCACGGAGCAGGCCAGGATGACCGCCACGTCCCGGAGGCTCTTTTCTTCCAGCACCTTGAAATAGAAAAAGATGCACGCGGCGATCAGCACCCAGAGAATAACGAGGAACTTGCCCTGCTGGAACAGGTAGGTTTTGCAGGTTTCCCAGATGGTATTCGACACGTCGCCCATGCACTTATGGACCGGCAGGGCCTTCGTCTGCTTGTATTGCACCAGTCCGAACGCGGCGCCGACGAAGCAAAGGAAAATGCCCACGTACATCAGCGTCAGGCCGCTGACGCCGCCCAACCCATCGAAGGTCACCTGCGTCAGGTCGGGAATTTTAATGTCGGCCTCACCGGCGAACACGTTGGTTGCATAACCGCACCAGCAGAACAGCGCAAGTGCCCACAATATTATTTTATATTTTCTCATAGAAAAATTAACAAAGTTCACGAGCGTAAACTACCGGGGATGCATTGGTCCAAGCCAACCATATTTGGCAAAGAAATCAACCAAAATTGAACTGATGCCCCCGCCAATTGCATTGGTTTTCAACGTGATGAGCGCCAGCCGGGTCCCCGTGTGCCGCATTTGCCCTTGTCGCTCGCAGAGCGTTTCCGCATCTTTCCGGTGATGGCCGAGCGACCGGTATCCACTTTGAACAAACCCGACGCGGCGTTGGAGATGACGCTGCGGCCGTCGCTGTTTTCCGAATTCACCGGCCAGCCCAAGGTCAAGGAGCGCCTGGAAATCGGCGTTGCCGCCGCCAAGCAACGCAAGGAGCCGCTCGATCACATCCTGCTCAGCGGTCCGCCCGGCCTGGGCAAAACCACGCTGGCCAACATCCTCGCCAAGACCATGGGCGCCAATCTCAAAAGCACCAGCGGGCCGACGATTGAAAAGGCTGGCGACCTGGCCGGGCTGCTCACGAACCTCGAGGAGGGCGACGTGCTGTTCATTGACGAAATCCATCGCCTGCAAAAAACCATTGAGGAATATCTGTACCCGGCGATGGAGGACTTCAAACTGGACATCATCATCGACCAGGGTCCGAACGCCCGCAGCGTGCGGCTGAATCTCCCGCGCTTCACGCTCATCGGCGCGACCACGCGCAGCGGTCTGCTCACCGCGCCGCTGCTCACGCGTTTTGGCGTGCGCGAACGGCTGGATTATTACGTGGCTGCGGATCTGGAGACCATCATTGTCCGCTCGGCGCGGTTGCTGAAGGTGGAAATCGAGCCCGCCGGCGCGCATGAAATTGCCCGGCGCAGCCGCGGCACGCCGCGCATCGCGAACAATCTGCTCCGCCGCGTCCGCGATTACGCCCAGGTCCGGCACGACGGCCGCATCACCGCCGACGTGGCGGATAAGGCGCTGGCCATGCTGGAGATCGACCAGAACGGTCTCGACGAAATGGACAAGCGCATCCTCGAAGCCGTCATCGTGAAGTTCGGCGGCGGCCCGGTGGGCGTAAATTCGCTGGCCGTGGCCGTGGGCGAGGAACCGGACACGATCGAGGAGGTTTATGAACCTTATCTCATCATGGAAGGTTTTTTGAACCGCACGTCGCAGGGCCGCGTCGCGACGGAGTTGAGTTACAAGAAACTCGGTCTGCAAATTCGCAAAGGCAACCAGCCCGGCCTGCTTTAATCATCGCCTTGGCACAGGAATTTACATTTGATTCAAAACCATGACCTCTGATCGCAGAATGTTTCTCAAACAACTCGGCTTGGGCGCCGTTGGCTTAAGCATGGCTTCCTCTTTTCCCGAGTGCCTCGCGGCGCAACCAACCATCGGTCGTCATCTCCCGCGCAGCACGCCCGAGGCCCAAGGGGTGTCATCGGCGGAACTCCTGGACTTTTTGGAGGCGGTCGGCAAAAGCCAGCATGAATTCCACAGCTTCATGCTGATCCGCCATGGACAGGTCGTCGCCGAAGGCTGGTGGTCGCCGTACGCCGCGGATTTGAATCACATGCTGTATTCCCTCAGCAAAAGTTTCACCTCGACCGCCATCGGCCTAGCCGTGATGGAAGGCAGATTGAAGGTGGAGGATCCTGTCGTTTCCTTTTTCCCGAACGACCTGCCCGGCAGCATCAGTGAAAATCTGGCGGCGTTGCGGGTGAAACATCTGCTCACGATGTCGGTCGGTCACGCCGAGGATTCGACGCCGTTCATCACGAAGACGGACAACTGGGTGAAAACGTTTCTGGCCCTGCCCATTGCCAATCCGCCGGGCAGCACGTTTCTTTACAACAGCGGCGCCACCTACATGCTTTCGGCCATCGTCCAGAAACTGACCGGCCAGAAGGTCATTGATTATCTGGGGCCGCGTTTGTTCCAGCCGCTGGCGATCGAAGGCATGACTTGGGAAACATGTCCGCGCGGCATCAACACCGGCGGCTGGGGGCTGGCCATCCAAACCGAGGGCCTCGCCAAATTCGGACAACTGTATCTGCAAAAGGGCGCCTGGAACGGCAGACAGATTTTGCCGGCGGCCTGGATCGAGGAGGCGACGACGTTCAAGATTCAGCAGCCGCCCTCGCCGGGACAGGACCTGGCGGAGGCCAAAAAGAACAGCGAATGGCACCAGGGTTATTGCTACCAGTTCTGGCGCACGCGGCATGATGCCTATCGCGCCGATGGAGCTTTCGGGCAATACACCATCGTCATGCCCGACCAGGACGCCGTGATTTGCATCACCGGCGAAAGCGCCAGCATGGCCGGCGAATTTGATTTGATGTGGCAATATCTTCTGCCCGCGCTGATGGAAAATGCTTTGCCGCCGGACCCGGTTGTCCAGGCCCGGCTGAAGCAGAAACTTTCATCGCTGGCCCTGCTGCCGCCGAAAGCGCAGGCGACCTCGCCGGTCGCGGCCAAAATTTCCGGCAAAACGTTCAAGATCGAGGGCGACGCCGAGGTCCAGAGCGTGTCGTTCAAATTCCAGGAAAATTCCTGCACCTTTGCCTTGAAGGATGCGAAAGGCGAACATCCCATCACGTGCGGCATCGAGAAATGGGTGGACGGCAAGACCGACATGCCCGGCACTCCGCCGAAACTGACCGTGGGCGCTTTGGGGCCGGTTTCGAAGGTCCTGGCCAGCGGCACCTGGAAGGACGAAAACACCTTTCAAATGACCTGGCAATTTTACCAGACGCCGCATCACGACACGGTCACCTGCCGGTTCGACGGCCACAAGGTGAAGATTGAATTCCTGAGCAGCGTTTCAGAAAAGAACCCGGGGCATCAGGAAACCCGTCCGGCCCTGCTCGGACAAATCGCCGCCTGATCCAGGTTCAAGCCGGCATTTGCCAGTGGCTTGTGCTGGCAAACGGGATTACCTTGGGGATTGTGAAGAAGATGGCTGTGTCAATTCTCACGGCCCTCGCAATTCTCCCCCGGGCCGGGCGCGGACAGACCCATGACGTGTCGGCGGGTGACGAGGACCTTTTCGCCGCTGAACGCCGGCGCATGGTGCGGGAACAATTGTCGGCTTCGGGATACGGCATCACCAATGCGCGCGTGCTGGCCGCCATGGGCAAGGTCCCGCGTCACCGGTTCGTGCCCGGTGAAATCCGGCACCGGGCTTATGACGACTGCGCCCTGCCCATCGGCCATGGCCAGACCATTTCCCAGCCCTTCATCGTCGCCTTCATGACCGAACAACTCGAGCCGGAACCGACGGACCGCGTATTGGAAATCGGGACCGGGTTGGGGTACCAGACGGCGGTGCTGGCCGAGCTGGTGAAGGAGGTTTACACCATCGAAATCGTCGAGCCGCTGGCACAACGCGCCGGGGCCGATCTGAAGCAGCTCGGTTATACGAATATCCAGGTGCGGGCCGGGGATGGTTACCAGGGCTGGCCGGATGCCGCCCCGTTCGATGCCATCATCGTCACCTGCGCCCCGGAACAGGTGCCGCAACCCCTGGTCGAACAGCTCAAGGACGGGGGCCGGATGATCATTCCCGTCGGGCCGGATTGGGACCAGAACCTGGTGTTGCTCCGTAAAGAGGGAAATCGCCTGGTCGAACGCACCGTACTGCCCGTCCGGTTTGTGCCGATGACCGGCAAGGCCCGTGGGGAGGAAACTGACTTGATTCGTTGAGGAATGGAGGAGGCCGTTCGCAGAGTGATCATGCCGCCAGGTTTGGAGTTCCGCGTTTACGCGGTCCTCGGACGCGCTGTCTGAAGGCGGAACTCCGAACCTCAGACCGCTTTCGTCCATCCGCCGCAATTTTCTTTCGTTCTGCGTCTGATTCGTGTTTCATCTGGGGCGTTTTGGACTGGTTCCAAACCGAAAATCACAGAGATGCCCAAGCGCACCGACATTCACAGCGTCCTCATCATTGGCGCCGGACCGATCATCATCGGCCAGGCGTGCGAGTTCGATTATTCCGGCACCCAGGCCTGCAAGGCGCTCAAGGAGGAAGGCTACCGCGTCATCCTCATCAACTCCAACCCGGCCACCATCATGACCGACCCGGAGTTCGCCGACCGCACTTACATCGAACCCATCACCGCGGAATGCGTCGAGAAAATCATCGTCCGCGAGAAGGAGGAGATGAAAAAGCTGGGCGCGAAGGGCAAACTGGTTTTACTGCCGACGCTCGGCGGGCAGACGGCGCTCAACACGGCGATGGCCCTGCACCGCTCCGGCGCCCTGGAAAAGCACGGCATCGAAATGATCGGCGCGAAGCCCGAGGCGATTCACAAGGGCGAGGACCGCCTGGCGTTCAAGGAATTGATGCTGTCCATCGGGCTCGATGTGCCGATTTCCGGCGTGGCGCACGACCTGAACGAGGCCCGCGCCATTGCCGACAAGGTCGGGCGCTTCCCGCTCATCATCCGGCCCGCCTTTACGCTGGGCGGCACGGGCGGCGGCATCGCCTACAACCGCGATGAATTTGAAGAACTCGCCAAGCGCGGCCTGGACCTATCGCCCGTCAGCGAAATCCTCATCGAGGAATCTTTGCTTGGCTGGAAGGAATTTGAAATGGAAGTCATGCGCGACAAGGCCGACAATTGCGTCATCATCTGCTCCATCGAGAACTTCGATCCGATGGGCGTGCACACCGGCGACAGCATCACCGTGGCGCCCATCCAGACGCTGACGGACAAGGAATTCCAGATCATGCGCGACCAGAGTTTTGCCGTGATCCGCGCCGTGGGCGTGGAGACCGGCGGCTCGAACATCCAGTTCGCCGTGAACCCGGACAACGGCCGCCTGGTCATCATCGAGATGAACCCGCGCGTGAGCCGCAGTTCCGCGCTGGCGTCCAAGGCCACCGGCTTTCCCATCGCCAAAATCGCCGCCAAGCTCGCCGTCGGGTATCTGCTCGACGAAATCCGTAACGACATCACGCGCGAGACCCCGGCCAGCTTTGAGCCGACGATTGACTACGTGGTGGTGAAGGTGCCGCGCTTCGCGTTCGAGAAATTCGCGCAGGCCGACCCGACGCTGACCACGCAGATGAAAAGCGTGGGTGAGGCCATGAGCATCGGGCGCACATTCAAGGAAAGCCTGCAAAAATGCCTGCGCTCGCTGGAGATCGGCCGCAGCGGCTTGGGCGGCGACGGCAAACCTTGGCGAATTGGAACAGAAGTTTACGGCGACCGCGACATCCTGCCCAAGGACGTCATCAGCCGCAAACTGAGCGTGCCCAACGCCGAGCGGATTTTCTTTATCCGGCACGCCCTGCGCGCCGGCTTCACCATCGACGAGATTTTTAATCTAACCAAGATTGATCGTTGGTTCCTGGTTCAAATAAAAGAAATCGTGGATTTTGAAGAAGAATTGGCGACGACCAAAAATTGACTGGCTCTCAACCCTTAACCAGGAACATTCAATCGGCTGTTTTGCCGGCGGTGAAGTCTATTTGCGCTGTAAAATACTGAGACAAGCTGCCCGAAAAGCCGGCGTCCGCTATAAGTATTGACCGTTGGGCAATAACTTTTCCGGAACTTCCTGACAGTCATCCTTTAACTTTTTCCGCGCACATTCCATAAATCGCCCCTGACAGTATAGATGGATGTAAGTTTCTTTGGCGAAACTACTTTTAAATAATTTAAACATCGGGCAATTTTCCAGATTCGGACATTCACTATTCATAACACCGCCTTCCAATCAAATGTTAATTTCACAGGTTCTGTAGGTTCCTAAGCAAGTATCATTCCTAATTTAAAACACTAAGCAATAAAGACATGTTTACTTGTTTCCGTTTTTTGCGCCTGTCCGTAAAGGTTGTTCGGCGACCTGGAATTGACTTTCAGACTTGCCTCCGGTGGGGCGAGCGTCCCCGCGAGCCGTTTTGAAATGCCAAATTGGCATTTCAAAGGAACCCATCAACAATTTGTGACCGGTTGAGGTTTGAAATTTCCAATTGGCACCTCAAAACGACCGGTTAAGAATTTTATTGCCGTTCAAGGTCACAATTTGTGACCTTGAAGGTGGTCACAAACCGTGACCACCTCTCAGAGAAAGGCAAGAAATGAACGGGCATTCCAGTGCTTCGGTAAGAGTTTGTTGCTTCACTCTGCTGTCTGTGAGCTCGGCGCATTCCATGACGCTTCGCACAAGTTGGGGGTCGCCGAATATTTGCGAAGCATCCTCCGATGGGCTAACGTTTGGCCATGAGACCCCAGCGATTGTTCGTCCTGTCCGGAGTGATTCTCATGTTCGTCCTCGTTCCCCGGCTGCGCGCTGATCTGGTGGAAATGCAGAACGGCGACCGTTACGCCGGCAAGGTGCTGTCCGTGTCCGCGGATACCGTGGTGCTGGACAGCGAAGTTTTGGGTAAAATCAATGTGCCGCGCAAAAAGGTGGCCAACCTGGCGTTTGGCACGAACGCCATCGCGCCGGCAGCGGCCGCCAATCTCACGCGAGTTTCCATGCCCACGAATCTTCCCGCCGCGGCTCCAACGGCTGCCCTGGCGAACACCAACGTGGATTTGTCCGTGGCGCTTCGCCGGCTGGGCGCGAACACGAATTTTGTCGCGCAAATCCGCCAGCAGATGCTCGCCGGCAGTCCCGAGGCGGCCGGCAAATACGACGAGATGGTCAACGGCCTGATGAGCGGGCAGTTGAACCTGAACGACCTGCGCAGCCAGGCCAAGTCCTACGCAGACCAGTTGCGGGAGATGAAGCGCGACCTGGGTCCCGAAGCCGGTGACTCCATCGATGCTTATCTGGGTGTGCTGGACGATTTCCTCAAGGAAACCACTCCCGGGCCGGCGAGCGCCGCACCTCAGCCAAAGTCGCAAGCGCCTTAGCATTGTAGCGGCCGTCGCAATCCGCCGCCACAGGGGTTTCGTTCCCGGAAAATAGGTGTATCAGTGAGGCGGATTTGCTGCGACAATGATCTGCTGGTTGCCGATCGTGAACATTTCATCCGCCATTTTTGACTGCAGCGCGCCGGACCTGAATTCGTGTCCGGACGAGTCCCTGCCCGAATTCGCTTTCATCGGCCGGTCCAACGTCGGCAAGTCCTCGTTGTTGAATCTGCTCTCGGGCAAGCTGGACCTGGCCCGGGTCTCGCCCACGCCGGGGTTTACCAAGCTCATCAACGTCTTCACGATGAACAAGACGTGGCGGCTGGTGGATCTGCCGGGATACGGCTTCGCCGCCGGGGCGCGGAAGGCCAAATTCAAGTTCAACCATGCGGTGGACGATTATCTTAAAAATCGAACGAGCCTCTGCTGCGTCTTTGCGCTGCTCGATTCCGGTCTGCCGCCGCAGGAAATCGATGTGGAATTCATCGCCTGGCTGGCCCGCAACTCTGTCCCGTTCGTCCTCGTCTTCACCAAGACGGACAAGGTTACGCCTGCCACGGTGCAGGCGAACATCGCGGCGTTCACGGCCCGCATTTCGGGATGGTTCGAGAAGTTGCCGGCGGTCTTTACCTGTTCCGCGCTGGCGAAGCAGGGCCGCGATGAATTGCTCGGGGTGATCGATGAGGCGCTGGCGGCCGTACAGACTGAAGCAGGACAAGCATTGGTCTTAACTGAAGGTTTGCCCGCCCCAAGCCGGCAGGCGGGCGCCCGGGAAAACCGCAAAAGACGGCCTGACCTGGCGCGTCCGTGGTGACGTCGCGGATCCCGCCGGGGTTGTCCAGAATAACATTCGACGCTTGCCGGGGAATTCGTTTTACTGCGCGCATGAAATCTCCCGGAATGGGCTGGCTCAACCTCGGTTGCGGAATTCTTTTCACGGCGCAGGTCTGGGCGGCCGAGCCGGTCCAAACCATTTCGTTGTGGCCGGGTCTCGCGCCGGGCGCAACCAATGCGGTGGCGACTGAACATGACACGACCAGGCCCACCGATGCACTCATCGCCGGCAAACCCATCATCCGACTCGGCAACGTTTCGCAGCCGGGCATCACGGTTTATCCTGCGTCCGCCGATAAAAACACCGGCGCAGCGGTGATTGTTTGCCCCAGGGGCGGCTACTCCATTCTCGCCTGGGACCTCGAAGGCACGGAGGTCTGCGAGTGGCTCAACTCCATCGGTGTCACCGGCGTGTTGCTCAAGTATCGGGTGCCGAAGCAGGAAAACGGGGCGTTGCAGGATATTCAGCGTGCAGTCGGTCTCGTGCGCCATCGCGCGAAGGAATTGGGCATTGATCCGCAGCGCATCGGCGTGCTCGGATTTTCCGCCGGGGGCAACCTTTGCGCCAGGCTTTGCGCCAATGACAGCCAGCGCGCCTACCCCGCCGTGGACGAAGCCGATGGCAGCAGTTGCCGGCCGGATTTTCAAATGCTCATCTATCCCGGCGGCCTGGTGCCGAAGAACGAAGCCGAAAAGCTCGCTCCCCAACTGGCGGTGACCACCAACACGCCCCCAACCTTCATTGTCATGGCGGCGGATGATCCGGTGCGGGTGGAGAACGCGTTGGTTTACGCGCTGGCCCTGAGGCAATCGAAAGTGCCATTCGAGCTGCACGTCTATCCCACCGGCGGGCATGGCTACGGCCTGCGCCGCACGCCGGAACCGGTCACCACCTGGCCCGACCGCGCCGCGGAGTGGATGAAAAGCCGCGGCTGGCTGGAACGCCGATGAGTCTCACACCCGCAGATAAACGTAGATGGCGAAGATGACGGCGGCGAGGCCGGCCGCCGCCGCGAGGAACCAAAGGTAGCTCCGCCTCTGCGCCGCGATGGCGAAGGTGGAGACGATGACCGCGGCCTGTGCGGCCAGCATGCCGAAGAAAAACTTCCCGCTGCGCCGGTGATGGCGCTCCGCCGAGACGTTGATTTTGCGCACCTGCAATTCGTAGAGGTTGGCGATGGATTGGTTCAGTTTCGCCTCCGTGTCGTAGCGCGCGGCGTTGTAGCGCATTTTGGCGGCGGTGAGGTCGCGGGCGGCGGCTTTGTCGCCGGCGGGCAGGGATTTTTCCAGTTGATCGAGGGCCTGATTGGCCGGGGCGAGAGCGGCGTCAAACGCGAGGGCGTTGTCTTTGGCGGCTTGCAAGGCTGCTGCAAGAGCCTGGTCATCCACGTCCTTCAAAAGGGCGGCGATTTCGATTTCCGGTTGTTGTTTTTCGATGGCCTGGAGCGCGGCTTCGACCTTTGCATCCAGGCTGAGGGCGGCGGGAACGGGAATTTTTCCCAGCGCGGGGTTGTCGATCGGCCGGATGTCGGTGGTGGCGGTGAGGAGTTCAAGGGAGTTCTGTTGCAACGCGCCCCGGAGCTTCTTGGCCTGAAAGTAACCCCATTGGTCACCGGCCTTGGACTGGAGTTGCGCGCCGAGGGCGCGGTCGTACTGGGCGCGGGTCATCTCGCTGGAGGCCAATCCGGCGAGCAAGGTCGCAATGACCGTCATCACCACGGGCGTGGCAAGGAGGATTTTGCCCCATTTGGTTTGTGACACCTGGCCGGCCAATTCTTCGGGGATTTTTGTCTTCATCTGCTTGAAGCTACACGAACCGGACCGGTCAAGGCAACGGGCTTGAGACCGAATCACTGATCGTGTCCGGGCAAATGAGCTTGCGGCGCGGCCGCCGCACTTGCAGGCCGCGCAGAAACTTTCCCGCCGGTTCCCGTTTTCCCCGCGACTGGCCGACATTTTCTTTGCCTGCATCCCGCCCATTATCTAGCATCGTTTTATCTATGGGATTCCATTCATTGTTCGCCAACTCCAGGGCAGCCCGGCTCATGGTTGCCGCATTATTCGCCTCGTGTCTCAGCTTCCACGCCGCCGAACCGCCATCGCCCGTTGCCACCACCAATGCCGCCGCCGGCACCATTGAAAATTCGGTGGTGAAGATTTTCGCCACGGTCCGTTACCCCAATCCTTACGAGCCGTGGACCAAAGACTCGCCGGAAGAGCAGACCGGCAGCGGCGTGGTCATCGAAGGCAGGCGCATCCTGACCAACGCCCACGTCGTGGATTATGCCAGCCAGGTGCAAATCCAGGCGAATCAGGCCGGGGACAAAATCTCCGCCACGGTCGAGGCCATCGCCCCGGGAATTGATCTGGCGGTGCTCAAGCTGGACGACGAGAAGTTTTTCGACTCGCATCCGCCGCTGGCGCGGGCCAGGAAGTTGCCGGGCATCAAGGACACGGTGCTGACCTACGGATATCCGGAAGGCGGCAACAGTCTTTCGATCACCAAGGGAATCGTTTCGCGCGTGGAGTACGCGGTGTACAATTACCCGGTTTGCGGTTTGCGCATCCAGATTGACGCCGCCATCAATCCCGGCAACAGCGGCGGTCCGGCGGTGGTGGGCGACAAGATGATCGGGCTGACGTTCAGCCGCCTGAACGAGGCCGAGAACATCGGCTATATCATTCCCAGCGAGGAGATCGGCCTGTTTCTCCAGGATGTTGCCGATGGCCATTATGACGGCAAGCCCGCCATGTATGATATCTTGCAGACGCTGGAGAATCCGGCCTTGCGTTCCTTCCTCAAGCTGCCTCCGAATGTCGAGGGCATGGTGGTTCACAAACCGTACAAGGATGATCCGGCCTACCCGCTGAAGGAATGGGATGTCATCGCCAAAATCGGCGATACTCCGGTGGATGACCAGGGCATGATCAAGCTGGGAGACAACCTGCGGGTGCGTTTCGAATACGAAATTCAGCATATCGCCACCAATGGCACGGTGCCATTGACCATCGTCCGCGCCGGCAAAGAACTGAACATCAATCTGCCGGTTTCGGCCAATTATCCGCAATTGATTCCCGGGCTGAACGGCGCGTACCCCTCGTATTTTATCTACGGACCGTTGGTCTTTTCCGCCGCCACGGAGGAATATTTGGATGGTTTGTTGCGAACAAAATATGCGGCGAATGTCATGTCGCGCCTCAGTGGCCTGGCCAATCCGCTGGTCACGCGCCGAACGGACCAACCCGCGTTTCCCGGCGAAGGTCTGGTCATTATCGCTTCGCCCTTTTTCCCGCACAAGCTGGCCCAAGGCTACGACAGTCCGCGGGCACAGGTGGTGAAAACCGTCAACGGCATCCCGGTCAGGAACCTCAACCATCTCGTGGAAATTTTGCGGGATGCGAAAGATGAATTCATCACCATCGAGTGCAACACCCGTTACGGCGAAACGATGGTTTTCCCCCGGGCGCAGATGGTCGCCGCCACCGATGAAATCCTGACCGACAATGGCGTCCGCGCGCAAGGTTCGGCGGACACGCTGGCGATTTGGAACGCCAAACCTTCCAAGTAGTGCGGGCTGCCGGCCTGCGTTCCGGCCCGGTTGAAAAACGTTGCCAAAGCCCGGCTCTATTCCGCCGGAACAAAACTGCAACAGGGGTTGATCTGGATTTCGTTCGCAGCGAGCCGGGTGTCGGCGGCATATTTGCGCCAGAGCCATGCGGCGACCACGGAATTCCGCGCTTCAATCAATGCGGCGGCCTCCTTGTCCCGCATTTCCGGCAGCGTGGCCACAAACCCATCCAATTCCGGTTCTTCTTTCTCGTTTTCACCTTCAGCGTCATTGCGATCTGACGTGTCGGATTCCAGGTCGTCGGCCGGGATTGCCGGCGCCGGCCGCGGACTGAGAACGCTCAAGAGGAAGAAGAATTTTTTGTCCGGCGACCAGTTCAAGCCGGACCGGATGTCTTCCGGCAAATCGCGTTTCAAGGATTCGATGTCGAAACTGATTTTTCCCGGGGGCACGGCCTGGTTGATGTCCACCCAATAGCCTTGTTCAAAATCGTCCACGGGGGTCGCCTGCAAAATGTCGTTGACCTGCCGGGAAATCTGCGGCCAATCCAAGGGTTTGCCACCCGATTCGGTGAGCAGTTGATCCACAAACTGTGCGGCGACGAGCTTTTTAATATCCATCTCGACCGGGTTTTGTCCATCCGGAGTCAGACGGCACCAGACTTCAAACCGCTTTTGCGCCTGTTCCGCGGCACCGCCGTAAATGATCGCACTGGCACAGCCATCCCAGGTCTGCAAGGTGTTCATCACCAGTCCACCCCGGCCGGGAGCCGGGCCGGCCTGAGTCCGGGTGAGTCCGGCGGTAAAGAGGTATCCATTCATGGCCAGGACATTTGGTTTGCGCGAAATTGAAGCATCAAACCGTGAAGGGAAGCGATATTATTTTCCTGACGAGCTTTCCGGGTCAGGCCGTCGTCCGCCTTGCCCTGAAGAGGGCTTCAACCTCATGCAAATGGACCGTTGGTTCTTGACTCAAATTAAAGAAATCGTGGATTTTAAGAAACATCCGGCTGCAATAAACTGATCATTCTATGTTTAAGAAACCAATCCAACGTCTCCTGTTTTTCGCTGCCGTTCTTGTTCCGGGCTTCTGCCAGCTTGAAGCGCAAACCCCTGAAATCGTTCCGCTCACCCAGCCGCAGCTTTGGCAGCGGGCGGAGTTCCGCGTGGATCATGTGCCCGTGGCGACGAATTGCTTCGACCCCGACTTGATCCGCCTCGATGCCACCTTCACTCCGCCGTCCGGTCGGAGTCTCACCGTCCCGGCGTTTTGGTATCAGGATTTTTCCCGGGCACTGGAGAACGGCTCCGAAGTTTTGACCCCGGCGGGGACCCCACAGTGGCGGATTCGTTTCACGCCGGCCGAACCGGGTGACTATGCGCTCTCCTTGAGCATCCAGACCAACGGCGTGTCCGCCGGCAAGCCGGTAACGGCGCATTTCAACGTCCCCGTTGCCCGGCCTTCCGCTCAACACGGCTATGTGCGCGTCGGGCCGGACAAGCGCTATTTTGAAACGACCGATGGCGAGCCGCTGCGGCTGGTTGGTGAAAATGTGTGCTGGGGGGAAAACCCGGGCACGTTTAACTATGATGCCTGGTTTGGGGCGATGAAAAATGCCGGGGAGAATTTCGCGCGGCTGTGGATGGCGCCGTGGTTTGCGGGGATTGAACACACGGCGGGCACGCTGAACCGATACAACCTGCAGGCGGCCTGGCAGCTCGACCATGTTTTCGATCTGGCCCAGCAGGATGGCATCTATCTGATGCTGGCATTCGACCACCACGGCATGTTTCAGTTGAACAACAAGAATTGGGGTGGCAGCAACAATTTCTGGAAGACCAATGCCTACAACCAGATCAACGGCGGCCCGTGCGAAAAGCCCAACGATTTTTTCACCGACGCCAGGGCCAGGGCCATTTACCAAAAACGCCTGCGCTATCTCATCGGCCGGTACGGTTACAGTCCCCGCCTGCTCGCCTGGCAGTTCTTCAACGAAATTGACAACGTCTTTGGCACCACGCTGAACGCCGATGACGTCGTTGCGTGGCATCGGGAAATGGGGCAATGGCTCCACGCCCACGATCCCTACGGCCATCTGGTCACCACCAGCCTTACTGGTGGAAGCGTGCGGCCGGAAATGTGGTCGCTGCCGGAAATGGATTTTTCCGTGTATCACTCGTATAACGAATCCGCCCCTGGCAAGCGCATGGCCGCCCTCGCCCGCTCGTTTGTGAAGGATTACGGCAAACCGATGATGATCGGGGAATTTGGCGTGGATGCACGTTCATGGAACATCGCCTCCGACCCGTATCTGCGCGGGTTTCGGCAGGGATTATGGGGCGGGGCGCTTGGCGGTTCGGCCGGCACCGCCATGCCATGGTGGTGGCAGAACATGGATCAGGACGACGTGTATCCGTTGTATGCCGCCATGAGCGGGATTTTGAGCAGTGCGGGCTGGCAGAACGGTGAATGGACCCCGGTCGATTTTGTCAGCGCAGGCGGACCGCCAACGGACCTGGCCCGCGCCATGCCCAATGGCGCGTTATTCACCGCCCAACCCACACTCAATTCCGCCTGGCGCATGCAGCGTGAATTGTCGGGCAAACTGGCGCTGGCCAGTCCCCTGGCCGCGGACCTGGCCTCGGAAAACCTCACGACCTATCTGCCGGGCAGGCATGATGCCGAATTCCAGCATCCCTGCCGGATCACCGCCTTCTTTGGTGAAAAGGCCAAGCTCACGCTGCATGTCAAAGCGGTTTTTTCCGACGCCGAATTGTTCGTCCGGGTGGACGGCGCGGAAATGCTTCATACCAACTTTACCCGCGCCGCGGGGGATACCACAACGTATCGGGACATCAACCAGGACTTCACGGTCAATCTTCCCGCGGGCAAAAGAGTCATCGAAATCGCCAATGACAATGGCGCCGACTGGATATTGATAGACTCATTGAAGTTCGAACAGGTGCTGCCCGCGGAATTTGCCGGTGGCTGGCAATTTGCGCCTGAAGCCGTCGGCCTGCGCAGTGAAAAGAAGGCGGTCATTTATGTCTATTCGCCCTGGGTGATTTTTCCCGCCGGAGCACACTGCTACAATCCGCCACTCCTGACCGGCCAGTCCCTGCAACTCACCAACTGGCCGGCGGGGAAGTTCAGCGCGCAGTGGTTTGATCCCTGCACCGGAAGGACAATCAGCACCACCGAGGCGGCGACCGATGGAACCGTCCTCACTTTGCCGCTGCCTGCCTTCAGGGATGACCTGGCGGCCGTCGTTACACCGCGGCAATAATTCCGCCAAACACGCGAAGCCCCGGATGCCCTTTCTGGCGGTTTGGGGTCTTGAGTCTTTGTGGGGGTGCTTGGCTACGGCGTTTTCGCGCCGCCTGGCGGGATCAGGGCGTTGTGAATCGGTTCAACCCATTGTTCCTTCGGAATGTCATAAACGATGAAATCCGAGTCGAATTGCCAATAAGCCCAGCTCCAGCCGTTTTTTTCCGCATTGCGCGCGACGTATTCCGTCCAGCGCACCCGTGACGCCATATCCCCCTTTTCATACGCGCCAAACTCACCCAGGAAAATGGGGCGCTGGTGCTTTTGGGCCCAGTTCTGAACCTTCTGGAAATCCGCATCAATCGCCGCGTGTTCTTCCGGCGTGCCCGCCCATGCCACGCCGAGCTTTAGTGGCTGATGTACCCAGGGCGCGCCCTGGTGGGTGAATTCCATCGGCTTGTAATAATGCACCGTCACAATCAAGTTGTGATCCTGCTCGGGAAGCTGCAACTCGTCCAAATGATCAATCGAATTATAGAAGGCAGGCCCAATGACAACGGGACGGGTGGAATTGCTCTCCCGAATGATGGCCAGCGCCTCGGCGAGATACTGGTTCCAGACGTTCGTCGTCATCTGGTGATTGGGTTCGTTCATAATCTCGAACAGCACCTTGTCCGGGGCGTTCTTGAAATGCGGGGCAACCTGCCGCCAAAAGGCAAGGAACCTGGCCTTGTTGCCCGCGGCGTTCTTCCCCAGGGTTTCGTATTCATGGAAATCAAGAATCACATTAAGATCCGCAGCCAGGGCGTTGGTGACGATCCATTCCGTCGTTTGCCACCAGGAATTGCTCAACGCAAAGTCGGGCGCGGCGCCCATGTGCTGGAACGGGTAAAGATTGACCCGCAGGGTGTCGAAGCCGCCGGCGTGGATCATTTTGAAATACCGATCCTTGAACCGTCCCTGGGCAAAGGAATCCCAGAGCGGGTCGTAGCCAAGGACATTCACACCCCGGCCCAGCAACTTATTCCGGGCAAAAGCATCCGTTTGTGCGGAGACGGTCGTCTGGCTGAAACAGGGCGAGAGGGTCATGAAGAATACAATTGCCGACAAATGCATCGGTTTTAATGCGGGAAGCAATGGTTGGGGCAGCATCAATTTCATAAGCGGTGTTGCATATTGATGGTTGTTTTCCACACCGGCAAGCGGTTTCAAGCCAACAAAGCATTTTTTGCAAAATTCCGCTGTAGCGAATATTGACATCCGGCGCCGCTTTTGAAGTTCGTGCCAAACCTCTCCTCACTGGTTTTGCCTGCGGTCCTGCCGGTCAGGGGTTGCGGATTGCAGATCCGCAGGCCCAATCCGTCCCGGTTTGCATTCCGCCAAATGCGTGTATATTGCGGCCATGTTGGCGACACCGGAACTCATCCGCGAAGCGGGACAAATCCCGCTGCTGGCCAAACGCCTGTCGCGCTGGCGGGCGGTGCCGCTCTATCGCAATTTGCTCGGGCCGGCGGCGGGTCATTCCGCCGGACCCGATCCCCAGGCGGACTTCCGGCGTTTGCCCCTGTTGACCAAACATGAAATGCGGGATGGTTTTCCGCAAAATTTTCTAACCGAAGGCCAGACGCTGGACCACTTGCTGGCGGACCGGCTGGTGGAATTGGAACACACCTCCGGCACGTCCGAGGAACGGTTGCCGGTGATTTTCGGCCGGGGCTGGTGGGATGCGCAGGAGGAACGCGCGCTGCGGTTGAATGGCTTCGTCGCCGCGGCGCTGGACGGACATCCTGCGGCCCGGCGCGCGACGCTGGTGCCGCCGGCGTGCAACGGCCTGACATGTCCGACGGGCTGGATGTCGCGCGAACAACGGACGGCGGGCCACACCCTGTTCGTGAATCTGGCGCGCATCCCGTTCCTGTTGGACGAGGCGGAACTGGCCCGGATGGCGGCGGAGATTTTGGAGTGGTCACCGCAGTTTCTCGACACGGACCCGGTGCATGGCGCGCGCTTTGCGCTTTTTTGCGAACAGCGCGGAATAAAATTCCCGTCGCTGCGGTTCGTGTTGTGCAGTTATGAATTTGTCAGCGTGGTGCATCGCCGGATCCTGGAGCGCGTCTTTGGCGTGCCGGTCTTCAACCTGTACGGCTCGACCGAGACGGGTCATCTGCTCATGGAAAACGAGCGCGGCGAAATGAAACCCGGCTACGACACGGCGTTTCTCGAAATCGTGGATTCGGACGAATCGGGCACGGGCGACCTGGTGGTGACGACGTTGACCAACGATTACATGCCCCTGCTCCGCTACCGCATCGGCGACCTGGCGCAGCGGCGCACACAACCCTACGGCAATCATTTTGTGATTCATGGCCGCGCCCGCGACGTACTCCGCGCTGGTGACGGCCGGCGCGTGACGACGTGGCAGGTGGACCAGTGCCTGGCCGGATTGGACGGCATCGCCCACTATGAACTGCGTCAAAATGAAGGCGACGGTTGGGTTTTGCGGTTCGTGCCCGATGGAGCCGGGCCGGCGGAAGCGGAATTGCGCCGGGTGACTTCCCGGCTGGAAGCGTTGCTGGACTTGCGGGCGGAAATCAAAACCGCGTCGATGCCGGTCTTGCTGCCGCTGCCCTCGGGGAAATTCCGCCTGACGTGTCCCGGCCAGGGAAAACGGGCCCTGGCCGGCGGCCTTATTTCATCAACTGGGTCTTGAACTCGGCCAGCTGGCTGCTGAAGAAGTCCACGGATTTCTGGGTGGTGGTCACCGTGGAATCGAAGTTCACAAGCGTGACCAGGGTGCTGTAGGTGGCCGTGTCGTGGTGCGGCAGCACGGCGCGGATGCCGCCGGCCGGTCCGAGGCGCGAGTAACAATCCTGCTCGTGGATTTGCGGCACCAGAATGACGCGATAGCCCAGCTTGCCCAGGAACATCGGGTAGGAATTCGTGGTGACAATCGCCCCGCGCATCACCGTGGCATCCCCGTGCAGTTCGTCGAAGATGGCTTTCAGGGGTTTGAATTGGGCCTGGGACAGGATGCGCCCGAATTGCTGCGGTTCGGTTTCGCCGGCCGGGAGTTGAACTGGAATCGGCCTGATGGTCGCGGTAGTCGCTGATTTTTTGGTCATAAAATTCGGGTCGGAAACGGTGCCTTGATCCGGCTTCGCCAAGCGGGAGCACAGTCATTATCGTTCATGGCGGCGAATAAGTCCATGATTCGTTTGCGGATTATTACCGGGCGGGCGAAGGTCCGGAGCAGGATCATCGCAGACGTTTCCCGTTCTACCGGTCCGGCGGCGCCGGGACCGCCAAAGAAACTATTGCCACCTTTGAGGGCCGGTGTTACACACGAGTTGTGAAACGGCCGACCCCAAGCCTGGTTTCCCGGTTTCCCGTCGCGGGATTCTCGATTCTGGAACTGTTTCTCGTGATGGTGATCATTTTCATCGTGTTCACGCTTTTCATCAGTGCCGGCTCGAAGAGCGGCCAGGAGAAAAGACTGGCCGCCTGCCAGGGCAATCTGCAAGGCATCTACGCAGCGATGAGGACTTTTGCGGTGGACAATAGCGGGGGGCTCCCGGCCATTCCCGGCGCCCGGACTTCCGAGGCGCCGTTGAGCCGGCTCGTCCCGAAATACACGACCGGCACGGAATTTTTCATTTGTCCGGGCGGCCAGGACAAGCCGTTGCCGGACGCCCAGCCCTTTGCGGACAAAAAAATCAGCTACGCCTATTACATGGGCCGGACGCTGGCGGACGGTTCGGGGGCGCCGCTCGTTTCCGATGCGCAGGTGGACACCGCGGCGAAAACGCCGGGGCAGACGGTCTTTTCAATCGACGGCAAAAGGCCGGGCAACAATCACAACAAGTTCGGCGGGAATGTTCTGTTTTGCGATGGCAATGTCCAGTACACGTCGTCCCGGCTGGCCTTTCCCCTGCCGCTGGCGACCAATGTCGTCCTGCTGAACCCCAAACCCTGACCATGGAAGTCAAAGTCCAGTGCGAGTGTGGAACACGCTTTGCGTTCGACGTCGAGCCGGTTAACGGCCGGATGCCGGTGCGGGTAAAATGTCCCGCGTGCGGCGCGGACGGCACGGACTTTGCCAACGAGGTGATTCGCCAGAAACTCGCCGCGGCTGCACCGTCTCCAGACGCGCCAGTTCCGCCCGCCGTTCCGGCTCCCGGCGGTCAGCCCATGCGGGTGGCCGTGCCCCGACCTGCCGCCGCCGCTCCCGTGGCGGCCGCCGCGGCCGTGATCTTTTGTCCCCGGCACCTGAAGAACCCCGCGGTGGAAACCTGCCGCGTCTGCGGCAAGCCCATTTGCGAGGAGTGCATGGAACAATACGGTTATGCCTGTTCCACATACTGCCGGAAGCGCGCCGAGGAAACCGGGCTGGAATTGCCTGTTTATGGAAAGCAACGGGCGGTCATCGAGGCCCGGATCGCCCGGGTGGGCACGCTGATCTGGCGGACGGCCATTTTCCTGGGGGTGGTCATCGTGGGCGCCTGGGTCTGGTACACATTTTTTGCCTCGCATCCCCGGGTCATTTATTCCGATAAACTGCCCCATGGCGACCGGGTGCGGTTTTATCAGTTGCTGGTTCCCAACCAGGTGCTGGCCATCAAGCCAAACCAGATGAGCCTGTTCGATGTGGCGCAGCAGAAACAGCTTTGGTCCGTCTCCTTGAACGTCGGATTTTCTCCACCACCCCGGCTGGATCCCAACGAGCCGCTCAGCGAGGAGCAAGTCGAGCTGTATCCCGTGCCGCATGTCATCGCCACCACCAATGATCTTTGGATATTGTTTCCGGGCCGCCTCATCCAATACGACCGGCGCAGCGGCAACAGCAAACAGGAAATACCGTTGAAGCCGCCGTTCTTCGGCCTGGCGCAAAGTGACAGCGGCGTCACGGCGATTGCCTCCGACGAATCCGGGCGCCAGATCGTCACCCGCATCGCGTTTGGCGACGGCACGGTCCGAACCGAACCGATTGAATCCGTCAGCGTTGCAGCCTCGCCGCCGGTCAACCAGGCCAAACCACCCGTCGGCCCGCCTTCCACCGCCGCCAAAATCATTGCGGCGGTGACCAATGCGCTGCCGGCCAGGGTCAAACCCGTGATACGGGAAAGCATGGGCGACAAGTTCGTGGCTGATGGAGCCGGGGTCGTGCAGATGAAGGTGGCTTTGCTCGAGTACAAGACGATCACGCACCAGGCCATGAAGCCCAAGAAAAAATCCCTCGTCGACAACAATCTCACGGCCGGCCAAAGCATGGAAGCCGTCGAACAAGAAATGAACGAAATGCGCCGGCAAGACACCGGCGGGGTGGAAGAGGAGGACGTCAGCCGGTATCAGGTCACCCTGCACCGGTTGCCGGCCGGCCTCGCCCCGGATTGGACGGGCGAGGTCACGGGCGCGCCTTCATTCTTCGCACTCAAAACGCTGGATGTGCTGGTGGCGGGCAATTCCATCCAGGTTTTCGACAAGCAGAACAAAAAATTGTGGGCGGCCAGCCTGACCTATCCCCTCGCCACCCATTATTCGGACGATTTTGCCACGGAAGCCGACCCGCCCTGTGTGGAAGCGGGCAACACCCTGTATGTTTTTGACCGGGGCATGCTGACGAGTTTCGATGCGGCGACTGGGGAAGTGCATTGGCGGCTCACCAGCGTCGGCATCTCCCAGGTGCAACTGGATGGGAAGAAAAACCTTTATGTGACCAGCACGACGGCCAGTCCGGACTCCATCCAGTTTTCCCAGCAGATCAATTTCTCCGCCAAGGCCGTCCCCGTGATTCTGAAGGTGGATGCCGCCACTGGCAGGGTGTTGTGGCGCAGCGAGGGCCTTGGCAACAGGTGTTTCGTCTCCGGACAATTTGTTTACCTCTCGCGGGCGGCGCAAAGCCCCCTGACCACCATCGGCGAGGACCCGGTGTTGTATTTTGATCTGTACCGGGTGAGTCCGTCCGATGGGCATGCCATGTGGGATTACTCGCAGTCCCGGCTGCCGGTGCAGGTCGAGGTGCAGGGGAATGAAATCCTGCTCCATTTCTGGGGGGAATTGCAGGTCCTGAAATTTTTCAGCCTTTGAGCCGGCCCGTCCGCGGTTACTTCATCGCCGCATAAACGCGGTGCACGTCGTCATGGTCGTCCAGTGCGTTCAGGAAATCCGTCACGTCCTTGCGCGCGGCGTCGCTGACTTCGACGAAATTCTTGGCGAGATAACGGATTTCCGAGGCAATGACGTTCCAGCCGGCGGCCTTCAACGCCTTGGAAACATGGTCAAGGTCCTTGATCTCCGTGAGAAAACGCGCGCCCTTCTGTCCGGCGGGAACCTCGTCGGCTTCCAGCGGCTCGATTTCCTGCGCGCCGGCCTCGATGGCGTCCGCTTCCGCGTCGCGGTTCGCGTCGGGATGCGTGGCTTCGACCACGCCGAGGTGGTTGAAGAAAAACGCCACGCTGCCGGGCTGTCCCAGTGAGCCGGCCTTGAACAAATTGCGGATTTCCGGCGCCGTGCGGTTCCGGTTGTCCGTGAGGCACTCGACGACGACGGGCACCTTGTGCGGCGCGAAACCTTCATAGACGATGGTTTCGTAATTGACCTTTTCGGTGTCAAGTCCGGCGCCCTTCCGGATGGCGCGCTCGATGGTATCCCGGTAAACCGAGGCCTTTTTGGCCTTCTCGACGGCGACGAACAGGCGCGGGTTCAGATCGGGGTCAGATCCGCCAAGTTTGGCCGCGACCATGATTTCGCGGACCAGCTTGGCGGTCATCTGGCCCTTTTTCTGCGCGTTGATTTCGCGGCCGGCCTGTTTCCATTGTGCGCCCATGGCGCTGGTCAGTATGGAAGGATTGTTCCGCCAATTCAATGTAAATTGCACGGCTTGACAGGCATCACTGGAAAATTGCGGCGCATCGAAACCAGTCCGGCCGCAATATGTGTTGCCGGCGCTTGAGCTTTCCCGCCCATTCGCGTATTTGTCGCCTTATGCTTGTAGTTCACGTTCAGGTTCATGTCCGGCCGGAGTGCGTTGAGGCCTTCAAACAGGCGACCTTCGCCAATGCACGGGAAAGTTTGCAGGAGCCGGGGGTGGCACGTTTTGACGTCGTCCAGCGGCAGGATGACCCGACACAATTTGTCCTGATGGAGGCGTATCGTGACGCGAACGCCGCCGCCGCGCACAAGGAAACGAAGCATTACCCGGTCTGGCGGGACGCGGTTGCGCTGATGATGGCCGAGCCGCGCCACAGCGTGAAGTTCAACAATATTTTCCCGGACGACAAAAATTGGTAGCCGCGCTTGTGAAAGTGCGGAGAATCGTATGCTCGCGAACGCGGCCACAAGCGAATATGAAATTTGAATTTGCCACCGCCACCCGCATTGTCTTTGGTGCGGGCGCGGTCAATGAGGTCGGCAATTCAGCCAGGGTATTTGGCCGGCGCGCGCTCGTCGTGACCGGACGCGATGCCAGGCGCGCGGAACGGCTCCTCGCCCATTTGAAATCCACCGGCGTAGGCGCGGTAACTTTTTCTGTCGCCGGCGAGCCGGAACTGGCAACCGTGGAACGAGGGGTGAAACTGGCCAGGGCTGAACGCTGCGAACTGGTGATGGGTTTCGGCGGTGGCAGCGCAATCGATGCGGCCAAGGCCATTGCCGCCATGCTGGCCAACGATGGCGGATTGCTTGATTACGTCGAAATCATCGGGCGCGGCCGGCCGCTGGCCAGACCGTCCGCGCCGTTCATTGCCATTCCCACCACGGCCGGCACCGGTGCGGAAGTCACGCGCAACGCGGTGCTGGCGTCGCTGGAACACAAGGTGAAGGTCAGTCTGCGCAGTCCGTTGATGCTCGCCCGGGTGGCGGTGGTGGATCCCGAACTGACTTATGATTTGCCGCCCGCACTCACGGCCAGCACCGGTCTCGATGCGTTGACGCAACTTATCGAGCCGTTTGTCTGCACTCGCGCCAATCCCATGACCGACGGATTGTGCATCGAGGGCTTGCGGCGCGCGGCGCGGTCGTTGCGCATCGCGTTCAGCAAGGGCCAGGACACGGACGCGCGGGAGGACATGGCGGTGGCGAGCCTGTTCGGCGGGCTGGCTTTGAGCAATGCCGGTCTCGGCGCGGTGCATGGTTTTGCCGGGCCGATTGGCGGGAGGTTTGCCGCGCCGCACGGGGCCATTTGCGCGGCGTTGTTGCCGCAGGTGATGGCCATGAACCTCCGCGCGCTGCGCCAACGCGATCCGAACGGCCCGGCGTTGTATCGCTACGAAGAAGCGGCCCGGTGGCTCGCCGGCGACATGAAAGCGAAGGCCGACGACGGCTTGAAATGGGTCCGCGCGCTCGTCCTCGATTTGAAAGTGCCGCGCCTCGGCGACCTGGGCGTCCGGCGTGAACATTTTCCCGACCTCGTCACCAAAGCGGCGAACGCCAGCAGCATGAAGGCGAATCCGATCGTGCTCACGCCGGAGGAATTGACCGAAGTTTTAGAACAGGCATTGTGACCACCTTGCCGTGCCGGGGCTTGTGATTTGCCGCGCGTACTTTAATTTGACCGCGCAAGACCAATGGTGTGAACATCGCCGACTCCAATCCGTCCGCCCCGGTTTCCGAATCCCGGGAGCGCAGCATCGTCTGGCTGCTGTGCCTGCTCGCCGCGGTCCATGTCTTCATTTTTTCGGCCGCCTTTCCCTTTTTCAACAACGTGGATGAACAGCTCCATTTCGATCTGGTGGTCAAATATTCGCAGGGGCATCTCCCACGCTCGCTGGATCCGATCTCCGCCGAGGCGGTGCCGTATGCCGTGCTATGCGGTTCGCCGGAATTTGTGGGTATCCCAACCAATGCGCCGGATGGACAATTTCCACCGCCGCCGTGGCGACAGCCCATGGACGACGTCCGCCAGACCCTGGCCGCCAAGACCGAGGCCTGGCATAATGTCATCAACCACGAAGCCTCACAGCCGCCGTTGTATTACTCACTCGCGGGTGCGTGGTGGCGGTTGGGCAAGCGGCTCGGTTTTCACGACGGGCCCTTGCTGTATTGGCTCCGCTTCCTGAACATTTTCCCCGTCTCGGTGCTGGTCTGGCTGGGTTATGTGGCGGCACGATTGGTTTTTCCGGAACAGGCGTTTTTGCGGCTCGGAGTTCCGGCGCTGCTGGCTTTCCTGCCGCAAACGGCATTTTATTCGATTCAAAACGATGTGCTGTCGCCGCTCTGTTTTGGCGCGGCATTCATCTGCCTGGTGAAATTGCTGCGTACGGAAGTTCCCGGTATCCACCTCGGAATGCTCACCGGATTAACGCTCGCGGCGACGCTCCTGACCAAAATCAGCAACCTGCCCCTGCTGGCCGTGTCCGGCCTGGTGCTGCTGTTCAAGATCCGGGTCCTGGCGAAAACGGGAAAACTGCGCGAGGCCGGGCCGGCCTTGGCGGCCTTGGCCATGAGTGTGGGTCTGCCGATGATGGCCTGGCTGGCGTGGTGTAAACACACGTTCGGTGATTTTAGCGGCACGGCGGCGAAAATCCGGTTTCTCGGCTGGACGCAAAAACCGTTCTCGGAATGGTGGCATCATCCCATCTTCACGCCGCACGGTCTGTGGACCTTTGTGTCCGGGCTGTTGGCAACGCTCTGGCAGGGCGAATTTTTATGGCATCGCCAGCCGCTGGCGTGGCCGGTCGTGGACACGGTTTACGCCGCGGCCTCGGTCGGCTTCGTCGGGGTGGCGGTGGCCGCCCTGGTTGCGCACTCCGCGACCGCGCCGCAACGGCAGGCGCTCTGGCTCGGCTTCGGGAGTGTTGCCGCCGCGGTGGTGTTTCTGGGCTTTCTGTCCATCCTCTACGATTTCCACGACTGTTTTTATCCGTCGAGCGAACATCCCTATTTCACCTCCGGGCGGCTGATGCTCGGGGCGTTGGTTCCCTTTTTGCTGCTGTTTGTCTTCGGGTTGGATCGCGCGTTGTGGTGCTGTGGCAAGCCGGCCAAATTTTTTGTGCTGGCCGGGGTGATTCTGTTCATGCTGGCCTCGGAAATCGCCATTGACTGGCGGATTTTCCCGAACCCCTACAACTGGTTTCACATGTAAAACCAGTCAGTGCTGGCGAAAAGGCCAGGAGGTGGAACCGGGGTGATGCGGTTCTCAACTTTTGCCGTTAACACCGACGTATTTGTAGATGAAGATTGAATAACCGACCATGTCCACCGGCACGGAATGTTCGAGAATTTGTCGCCAGGCATCCCGGTCCGCCTCGGAGAGGTAAACCCCCTGCAGGTTGGTGGCGCTGATGGCAATGAGCCCGCCCGGCTTCAGCACTTCAAAACCCTGATGTGGCTCAAACCGGCATCCGTCCGGCAGGTTGTAATGCGCAATCCGGTAAAAGCGCGGGTCCGCCATGCCAAAATAACACAGATAAACCGGATCTTTGATGTCATGGGCCACGAGCCAGAGTTTCAGGTTTTTGAGGTCCTGTCCCCAGTCGAGATTGGAGTCGGCCAGTTCCTTGAAGCCGTTGGCCGGACCGCCGGCGAGTTCATTGAAGTAAGCCAGATAATGCGGGGAAACCCTCTGCCACTTCGAACCGCCCGCCGGAAAGAAAACGATCCGGCTGCTCACCGCAATGGCGCCCACCGTGACCAGCAAGGCAACGACCCGGGTGGTCCGCCGCCAGCGGTCCAGTTCCAGAACCAGTCCGCCGGCCAGAACATACAGGAACGGGTAGATGGGCAGCAGGTGGCGGATGCCGAGGTTGAGGTGTGACAGCGTGGCCGCCAGAAAATACAAACCGGCCGGCCCCACCAGGAAAATCACCGGCCAACACCTTGTGGCGCATCTGCGCAGGCTCACCACCAGCGCGGTGAGGACAAGCAGGAGGGCTGGCAGCGGCGTTTTGAGCAGGAAGGCATAAAAGAAATAACTCCGAAACCCGGTATAGGAATAATTGCCAAGCAGGAATGAGGCCCGGATGTTTCCGATCATTTCGGCATGGGCAAAACCATAAATGAAGGCCTCCGGCAGCAAACGATGTTTTTGGGCGAATAACATCAATTTTCCACCCCATCCCAGCGGAACGGTATCCATGGTTTTGAGGATGTCGTCGTTGCCGACCACGCCGTCGGGTGAGGTGGCCAGCAGTTTGCTGATGGCGGCCGAACCCCGCACGGCGGCCTCGATGGGAAAATATCCCAGCTGGCGATAGGGCACGCGGGATTCAATGACACCGCCGGACTGCCCGGACGCCGGGTTCCCGGCCTGCAGGATTTGCGCCTCAGCCTTCGCTGCCGTTTCCGGGCTTTTGGCCGCTGAATAACGGAAGGAATAGGACGCCCAAATCGTGGCGTAGGTTCCCAGCGCGGCCAGGCCAAACAATGCGGCAAACAAAGCCGTTTTGGAGACGAAGGTTGCCAGCTTCACCCTCCCCGCCGTTCCGATGGGCAATGGTTCCGGCGAAATCATCCGTCCCAACACCACCAACCAGAAGAGGGGGAGCAACAACATGGCGGAAAATTTCGTGGCAAAAGCCAGGGCAAAAAACAGGAGAAACAGGGCCACATTGACCGCGTCAACCCGGCGGCAGATCCGCCACAAAAAATAGATCGCGCCGAACATGAACAGCGTTACTCCCACATCCGTCGTCACCAGTCCGCTGTGGGCTATGAAATTGGGATCAAAACAAAACAGCGCCAGGGACAATATTCCCCCGGAAAACCCGAACCATTCGCGCGCCCACAAAAAGACCAGCATAGCCAGGCTGAAACCCAAACAAAGGATGGGCAGCCGGCCCAAAAACACCAGCTCGTCGGCCTGGTTGTAATAGGCTGACGAATCCGGCGAAACCGGGACCGGAGAAGTGTTGTTTTCCGGAGGTGGAAATGCCCCGGGCCGGGTGCCGTACAAAAAGAAATACCCAAAATCATAATAGGCATCGCTTTTCTCAAAACTCATGATCCAGGCGCGGCGGAGAGCGGATTCGCCGTCGGTTTCTGCCGGGCTGGGGACATTCCCGTTCTGAAGCTCCACCCGGGCCGGCCAATGGGTGTGCCACAACAGGGGTAACGCCGCCAACTGCTTCGCCAGGGGCGGATGTTCGGGGTTCAACCGGTAATCATCCCAGTGCAGATAGGTGTAGCCGGCCGGCAGAAACGCTACTTCGTCATAGGTGGGCGACGCCTGGCGCGAGAAGGAAAGCACCGACGCGGCAAAGATCGCACCGAACAACAGCGCCACGCCGGTTTCCAACGCCAGCCGGTGAAGGGCAGACATCCGTTGGGAATGATTTTGGGGTGGGACCGGGTCGGTGATGTTCTGCTCCAGCACGGTTTCAATCTAACAAAGGCGATTGCAACGTCAACCCGCCCGCCATGGTGGCACAATTCCAGTTTTTGGTGGGGCGAGGCTGACGAGCCGGCTCGCGAGGACGCTCGCCCCACCCCAATTGCAAAACGCGCTCAAGCAGGCGGCAATTAGTTTCCCGCCCTTGCGTTTTCCCAAACCGGGCGTAGTGTGCCTTGGGCTGACATGGATGCGGAAGGCAGTGATTGAGTACCAGTTAATTCCGCACGGCAATGTCAGCCCACTTTGCTTCTTGGATTCCAGTCCAAATTCGTGTTTAACTTCCCTGCCGCCAGTTTTTATGGACGACACGAATTCACTCATCGAACAGCGCAAGGCCAAGCTCGCCGCGTTGCGGGCGAAGGGCATTGACCCGTTCAAAAACAAGTTCACGCCCACGGAAACCTGCCAGCACGCGCGCGAACATTACGCCGAAGGCCGCGAAGTCGCGCTCGCCGGCCGCATCACCGCGCATCGCGACATGGGCAAGTCCATGTTCATGGACATCCGCGACCAGAGCGGCCGGATGCAGATTTACGCGCAGAAAAATGTTCTCGGCGACGAGCAGTGGAGCCTTTTCACGCATCTGGACCTCGCGGATTTCATCGGGTTGCGCGGCACGCTGTTTACCACCAAGACCAACGAGATTTCCGTCAAGGTCACCGGCTTCACGATCCTGGCCAAGGCGTTGCGTCCGCCGCCGGCCAAGTGGCACGGGCTTGAGGACACCGAAATCCGCTACCGCCAGCGCTATCTCGATTTAATGGCCAACCCGGAGGTGAAGGAGTTGTTCCTGATGCGCAGCGAAATCATCCGCGAGATCCGGAATTTTCTGCACAAACGCGGCTACGTGGAGGTCGAGACACCGATGATGCAGGCCATTCCCGGCGGCGCGGCGGCGCAACCGTTCGTCACCAGGCACAACGCGCTGGGCTGCAATTTCTATCTCCGCATCGCGCTGGAACTTTACCTCAAGCGCCTGCTGGTCGGCGGCATCGACAAGGTGTTCGAGATCGGCCGCAACTTCCGCAACGAGGGCCTCTCGCGAAAACACAATCCCGAGTTCACCATGATCGAGGCATATGAAGCCTACGGTGACTACGAGAGCATGATGGACCTGGTGGAGGGCCTGATCTGTCACGTGGCGGAAAACGTGATTGATACGTTGTTCATCGAGCACAAGGACGCCGGAGGCAAGGTCGTCAAGACCATCAATCTCACCCCGCCGTGGACACGCGTGAAATACAGGGACCTCGTGCGCGAAAAAGCCGGCGCGGACTGGTTTGACATTCCTCCCGCCGAACGCCGCCAGCGCGCCCACGACCTCGGCGCGGAAATCGGCAAGGAATACGAGGACTTTGAAGTCACCGGCGCCGTGTTCGAAAAATTGATCGAGCCGACACTGATTCAACCGACATTTGTCACGCACCTGCCCAAGGAACTCGTGCCGCTGGCCAAGCTGTCGCCGGACGACCCGACGACGGTGGAGGTTTTCGAGTGCTGCATCAACGGCCAGGAAATCGCGCCGGCTTACACCGAGCAGAACGACCCGATTGCGCAGCGCGAACGGCTGGAGCACCAGGCGGGGGGCGAGCAGCAAAAGCTGGACGAGGATTTTCTCGTCGCGCTGGAGCACGGCATGCCGCCGGCGGGTGGCATGGGCATGGGCATTGACCGTCTGTGCATGATGCTGCTCGGCCAGGAAAGCATCCGCGACGTCATCCTGTTCCCGCAGTTGAAGCCGAAATGAAAGCGTGAAGCCCATTCGCATTACAGGTTATTGCGATGGCCGGATCCGCGCGCGCAAACTGGATCGCATTTGGGTCGAAAAGGTGATTCGTTCGCCCGAACAAATTGTGCCGGACGCTGACGACCCCAACCGCCGAATCCACCAAAGCCGCTTCCGCGATGACAAAGGTGTGGAAAAACTTTTGCGAATTGTCGTTGAAGAAAATAAGGATGAAATTGTTGCGGTGACGGTGTATCCTGTTTCACAGTTCAAACGGTATTGGAAAAGCGCGCCATGAAATTGACCTACGACAAAGAGACTGACACGTTGCTGATCGTCTTAAAAAGCAAGGCGATTGACCAGACCGAAGAAATCCGGCCGGGGGTTTTGGCCGACCTGGATGAAACCGGCGCGCTCGTGAGCCTGGAAATCCTCAACGCCTCGCGCAAAGTGGACACTTTAAAAGAACTCCTTGCCAGTCACTCGCCGGTGGAATTGGAAATGGCGTGACGCGTTGCCGTTCCTTGAGTTAAGGCCGAAATGACCTGCCTGTTTGTATTACTCCTGTTACTGGCGACTTTGCCAGCGGCATTTGGCCAAAACAGCCTCTTGCTCGATACGAACCTGCCCTCGCATTTTTATGGCTGGAACCGGCGTGTCCACGTTTATCTCCCGCCATCCTACCCGACGCAGCCGCAGCGGCGTTATCCGGTGTTGTATTTGCATGACGGCCAGAACGTCTTCAGTTCCGCCGGAACCAACTGCGCGTTTGGCTGGGGCAGTTGGGAGCTGGACCGGACCGTGGACGCGCTTTGCCGCGCCGGGAAAATGCAGGAGATCATCATGGTCGCGGTGGACAACAGCTTTGCGCGGATGGAGGAATATTCCGGCCGCCATCACGTCGCCGAAGGACCGGCAACGAACACGGCCTTCGAAACTTACGAGGCCTATCTCATCACGGAATTGAAACCACGGATCGATCGCGAGTATCGCACGTTGCCTGGGCCGGCGCACACCGGCGTCATGGGTTCCTCTCTGGGCGGTCTTTGCAGCCTCGCGCTGGCGTGGGAGCACCCGGAAATTTTTGGCGGCGCGGCCAGCCTGTCCGGCGCCTTTCAGGTGGAACAGACAAATTTTTTGAACGAGGTGCTGAAGAGTTATCACGGACCGCCCAAACCGTTCCGGGTCTATCTCGATTCCGGCGTGGTGGATTTCATGGGCGGCGACGACGGCCGTTCGCCGACCGGGCAGGTCGCCGCGGAATTGCGCCGCATCGGCTGGAACAAAAATCTCGAGTTGTACGTGGACGCGCAACCGCTGACGCCGGCGGAGTTGGAAAAGTCCGGCCTGCGCCGCGACAAATGGGCCGAGGCGCAAACGAGCCAGCACAATGAATTTTACTGGCGGCTGCGTTCCTGGCGCGCGCTGACCTTCCTGTTTCCGCCATCGGAGGCCAAATCAAGATGACGCGCTGCGTCGTCCCGGTAAGAATCCATTTCCCATGCTCACCGTTGCCGGATTAAGCAAAGCCTTTGGCGGTCGTCAGCTTTTTGACGACGTCTCGCTCACGCTCCTGTCCGGCGAACGCGTCGGCCTCGTCGGGCCGAATGGCGCGGGCAAATCCACGCTGCTCAAGATCATCCTCGGCCACGAAGCGCCGGACGCGGGCGAGGTCTCGTTCATCCGCGGCACGCGATTCGGCTACCTGCCGCAGGAAAGCGAACCCGCTGGCAACGAAATCGTCCTCGATATTGCCGTGCCGCACGACCATGAGCACGACGGCCAGTTCGTCGCCAAGGCGAAACAGATTCTGGCCAGCCTCGGGTTCAAGCAGTCGGATTTCGCGCGGCCCGCGCGCGAGCTTTCGGGCGGCTGGGTGATGCGCGCTCATCTCGCGCGGCTGCTCGTGCAGGAGCCGGACGTGTTGATGCTTGACGAACCGACGAACCATCTCGACCTCGAAACGCTCCTGTGGTTCCAGGAATATCTGCGGAATTATCCCGGCGCCATCCTGCTCATCTCGCATGACCGCGAATTTCTGAACCGCCTTTGCACGCACGTTGTTGAGATCCGTTCGTCGCGTGTGCTGCGTTACACCGGCAACTACGACGAATACCTGGAACAGCGCGCGGCGATGGAAGTGACGCTGGTGGCTACCGCGAAGGCGCAACAGCGCGAGATTGACCGGATGCAACTGTTCGTGGACCGGTTTCGCGCCAAGAACACCAAGGCCGCGCAGGCGCAGAGCAAGCTGAAGCAGATCGAGCGGCTCAAGGAGGACATGGTGGAGACGCCCGACGGATCGGGCCCGAAAGTGGGGTTCCGTTTCCCGCAACCGCAGCGCAGCGGCCATCGCGTCATCACGCTCAAGCATGTGAAGTTCGGGTATGAAGCGAAGCCAGACGGTAGGGACGCGCTGCCGCGCGTCCAGGCCGAGCAGCAGCTCGGCCCTACCAAGTTGATCTACGAAAACCTGAACTTCGAAGCCGAACGCGGGCAGCGCATCGTGCTCGTGGGGCCGAACGGCGCGGGCAAATCCACTCTGCTGAAACTGCTGGCCGGCGTGCTGGAGCCGCAGGCCGGTGAACGCCGGCTTGGGCACAATGCGAAGTCCGGCTACTTCGCCCAGCATCGCGCGGCCATGCTCAATCCCAATCACACGGTGTTGCAGGAGGCGCTCGACACGCCGCAACGCGTCACGGAGCAGTTCGTCCGCACCGTGCTCGGCAGCTTTTTGTTTCGCGGCGACGACGTGTTCAAACCGGTGAACGTGCTGAGCGGCGGCGAGAAAAGCCGGCTCGCGCTCGTGAAGCTTTTACTCGACCCGCCGAACCCGCTGCTGATGGACGAGCCGACCACACATCTCGACCTGGCGAGCGTGGACGCGCTTATCGAGGCGTTGGAGCCATTTGAAGGCACATTGATTTTCATCAGTCACGACGTGCATTTCATCCGCGTGCTGGCGAACCACGTGGTGCGTGTCGAAAACGGCCGGCTCCGGCATTTCGCCGGCGGCTACCAGTATTACCTCGACAAGACGGCGCAAACCGCGCGCGCCGCGCTGACTTCGAGCGGTGAGGAAGAGCGGTTGCGCGTCCAGGTCCCGCAAAGCGGGATCAGCCCCACCGAGTCACGCAAGGGACAGAAACGGATTGAAGCCGAACAACGGCAGGCGCGCTCGCGAAGGAAGCGCGAAATTCAGGATCGCATCGCCGCACTCGAAGTTGAAATTGCGGAACTGGAATCGCGCGAGAAGGAATTGACGGCGGAACTGGAGAAACCGGAAACCTATACAACGGGCGGCCGGGCGACGCAAATCAACCGCGAGTTGATGGAAGTGCACGACCGGCTGGCCGCGGCGAACATGGAATGGGAAACAGCGGGGACGGAACTGGCACAGTTCGAAGCGGAGGCAAGTTTCGGAGAGCGGAGTTCCACGGCGCCCTGAATTTGTCCGGAAGGATTTCAGGGGCTCGCAGAGCTCGCCCCGCTGGAGGTTTCGTCGGCCGCAAATTTCTTCCGTTCCGCAAAATGGGCCAAGTCAAGGTGCAGGGCGTGAATAGCCGTGGGTAGCACCCGCGTCCCGCGGGTTGTTGCGGGCGTCACGCCCGAAACCGCATGCGGTCACAGTTTACCGTTGTTCATCCACGTCATTTGCATCGTGCGCTTGCCGATGCAATTTGGCGAAACGCCGAATTGAACCCGCGGGACGCGGGTGCTACCAATAAAACACCAATCACTCACAGCCATTGCTTCAACCTTACTCGCAAAGTCTGCCGGGCGCGTTAGAGCCGGGATTCCATAGCCTCGAGCGAAGTATTCAGATGCCGCGATCACAGCGGACGCTGGTCTCTCAGCCCATCCACCCTGCGGAAGACATTCGGCCGGCCATATTTTGAGTTTGTATGATGCCCGGCGGAAACCCGCCGCATCAAATGGTTGCTGCAATTTGTTTCCCGCGCATCAACCGGAAGGTGCTGGAACAAATCGGAACCAGCAGAAGCGCACCGGCGACGGTGATGGTCGAAGGCTCTGGAATGGGCATGAGAGTCACATCAAAGGAGGTTGTTTGGGGATTATATTCATCATGATTTATATCGCCATAAAGAGTGTAACTGCCATCGCTGTTGCCCCAAAGATTGAGCTCATCGCCACTGCCATCGGTGAACAGCAACCCGTAATTGTCCAGGAAAGGATTGGCTGCGGGATACTGCGGATTGGCAGTGAGATAAACCGCGTTGTTATACCAGAATCCGCCCGCGGGTGAGGTGAAATAGTTTGGATAGGTTGTGCTTCCGCCGGCGGCGTACAAGATCCAGTCCAAACCGGCAGCTGCCCCCGCGGTCACGTCGAAGTAGCCGCTGACGGCAGCGCCACCGACAACATCGATTTGCCCGGAGCCAACATTATTTGCGCCCGCATCGGTGAAGGTTATTTCATAAAGATCAGCGCGTGCCCGTAGTGTGACGCCAAGGGCCAGAACCGCAGCCAATGTTAGAGCTTTAAGGGTTTTCACTGCGCTCGTTTTGCGGTAATGGGCTACTTTCGTGCCAATCCCCTTATAGTTGTGAAAACAACGATGGTTCCCGTTTAAAAGTTGCGATTTAACAAGCAAAGGATGGCCGGACACTGGACCCCCAATTGGCAGCCAATTCCGACCCGTGGACGGCGCTGCCCGGCTCACTCAACAACCCGGGCCTGAACGGAATCTGGACACTCTTCGTTGCAGACCTGGGCACGAACTGCCAAAGCACACCGGTGGGCTGGAGCATTGAAATCGTCACCGGGCCGGGACCGACACCCGTCCGGTTCCTACAGTTGAGGCCGAAATGACTCATTCAATTTTTTTGAGGGAATTTTCGAAGATTGGTGTATAATATGTGTCGTTATACACGACGTTAATTATGAAGAAATTGAAAACACTTGCGGCCATGGCGCTGGCGGCTGCGTTTCTGGCCCTGCCGTTCACCGGTCTGGCGGCTGACACAAATTCGGCGGCAGCCACCCCGCCCAAGCCGGACAAGTTGACCACCTGTCCCGTGTCCGGTGAAAAACTGGGTGGTGACATGGGCAAACCGTACGTCTTTGTCTATCAAGGCCAGGAGGTCAAACTCTGCTGCTCGGGCTGCAAAAAGGATTTCGACAAGGACCCGGCCAAATACATCAAGAAAATCCAGGACGCCGCGGCCTCCAAAAAGTGATTGGATGGCCGGCGGCGCGCTGTTAAAATGAAATTGTGAAACGGTTCAACGCCATTTTGTTCAGCTTCCTGCTGGTGTGCGTGCAGTTGCTGGCGGCGCCAGCGCCGGCGTGCTCGCGCCAACCAGTCCATGCCTGCTGCCATTGCGGCGGCAAAATGAGTTGCTGCGCCGCCCAATCGTCGCCTTGTTCGCAGTCGGCGCCCGCAGTCCCCGCGCCCTCCGGCATGCAAAACCAATTTTTGCTTCCCGTTCCGGCCTTGATGGTTTGGGCCTGGCCCGAAAATGAAGCGGGTTCGATTTCCTACGCCTTCGTATCGCCATTGAAGGCATCCGGCGCGCCGCTCTACGCGCGGGATTGCGCCCGGCTCATCTGACTCCTGCCTTCTGAACGCCCGTAGTGTGTCCCGGATTGGACACGACGGCGTTTCTCCTCTGTTCCACGGAAATTTTGTGCCCGTGAAGCAACTGAATTTTTACCCGTTGTCGCACAAACAACGGCAACTGAAACTGAAAACAACTGAAAATTTATGAAAACAAAAACAATTTTGATCATCGTTCTGGTCGCGGCAACTGCCGGCACCGGCGCGTGGTGGATGATTTCCCATAGGGTGTTATCCCCGCCAGTCGTTACGGCGCCTGCCGGACGAAAAATCCTTTATTACCAAAGCTCAATGCACCCGTGGATCAAATCGGACCGACCGGGCAAATGCCCAATTTGCGGCATGGACCTGGTACCGATTTACGCCGATGCCGTCGGCACCAACATTACCGACGGGATCACGCTCAATCCCGAGAGCGTCACCGCCCTCCACGTCCAGACCGATGCGGTGGAACGCCGCACGTTGCGTCACACGTTGCGTGTCGCTGGCGTCATCAGTGTGAATTCCTGGACGACGACGTGGTTCGCCTTTGACGCCTACCAGCGCGACCTGCCGTGGCTCAAAATCGGCCAGACCGTTGAAGTCACCGTGCCGTCCCTCCCCGGCAAAATCTTCACCGCGCGGATCAGGCGGTACGGCACGGAGCCGTATGCGGACACAGAATTTGACGCAACCACGGACAGCACAAAGGTCCGCGCGGAACTTTCCTATCCCGGAATCGGCACCGGTGATTTCGGAGCGGACAGATTGTTCAACAATTTTTACGCCGAAGGCCGCGTGCTCGCCGATTCGCCGGAGGTGTTGACCGTGCCGCGCAGCGCCGTGATTTGGCCGGGCGGACAACCCATTGTTTATGTGGATGCCGGCGGCCATTACGAATCGCGGTCCGTGAAACTCGGGCGGGCTGGCGACGAATACTGGGAGGTGCTCGGCGGCTTGAAGGAATATGAAAAAGTCGTCACCACCGGCAACCTGCTGATTGATTCCGAGGCGCAACTCGCCAACGGCCATTAACCGGGAATTTTATGATCAACCGCATCATCGAATGGTCGTTGCGCAACCGGTTCCTCGTCGTGTGCGGCGCGGTGCTGCTCGCCGGATTCGGCGTGCGCGCCCTTTACCAGACGCCGGTGGACGCGATTCCCGACCTCAGCGAAAACCAGGTCATAGTTTATGCGGATTGGCCCGGACGCAGCCCGCAGGAGGTCGAGGACCAGGTCACGTATCCGTTGTCCGTGAATTTGCAAGGGCTGGCCGGCGTGAAAACCGTCCGCGCCAGCTCGATGTTCGGGTTCTCGCTCATCACGGTCATTTTCGACGATAAAATCGACAATTACTTCGCGCGGTCGCGGGTTTTGGAGCGGTTGAATTATCTTGGCGACATCATGCCGGCGGGCGTGGAGCCGAAACTCGGTCCGGACGCCACCGGCTTGGGCTGGGTTTATGAATATTACCTGGCCGTGGACCCCACCCGGTCACCGCAGGGCGGCTACGACCTCGGCCAGTTGCGCGCCATCCAAGACTGGTTCGTGCGTTACCAGCTCAACGCCGTGTCCGGCGTGGCGGAGGTCGCCAGCGTCGGCGGTTTCCCGAGGCAATATCAAATCGAAGTCTCGTCGCTGCGGATGCGCCAGCTCGGCGTGACGCTGCAAATGGTCATGGACGCCGTGCGCCAGAGCAACCTCAACGTCGGCGGCAAAATCATCGAGGAAAACGGCATGGAATTCGTCGTGCGCGGCATCGGGCTGGTGAATTCCAACGCGGACCTAGAGAACATCGTCCTGCAACTGAACAACGGCACACCGGTGTATTTGAAGGACGTGGCGCGCATCCAGTTGGGCGGCGATTTCCGGCGCGGCGCGCTGGACGTGGACGGCCGGGAGGTCGTAGGCGGCGTGATCGTGATGCGCACCGGCGAGAACGCCATGGCGGTCATCAAGGCTGTGAAGGAAAAAATCGCGCAGATTTCGCCGAGCCTGCCGCCCGGCGTCAGCATCAAACCGTTTTACGACCGCAGCGAATTGATTGAGCGGACGATTGACACGCTCAAGCATGCACTGACGGAGGAAGCCGTCCTGGTCACGCTGGTCATCATCATTTTCCTGTTTAATTTCCGCAGCATTTTCATTGTGGTGCTGCCGCTGCCGCTCTCCATCCTGATGGCGTTCATTTTGATGAACCATTTCGGCATCTCGTCGAACATCATGTCCCTCTCCGGCATCGCCATCGCCATCGGCGTGCTCGTGGACGCGGGCATCGTGATGACCGAAAACGTCATCCGCCATGCCGAATCAGCCGAGAAAGAAAAGGGCCGCCGGCTCAACGGCGCGGAAATCATGGATGTGACGCTGGCGGCGGCCCAGCAGGTGGGCCGGCCGATTTTCTTCGCGATGGTCATCATCATCCTGGCGTTCATCCCGGTCTTTTCGCTCACCGGGCAGGAAGGCAAATTGTTCCGTCCGCTCGCGTTCACCAAAACGTTTGCGATTGCCGGCTCGACGGTGCTGGCGATAACGCTCGTGCCGGCGTTGTGCGCCGCGCTCATTCGCGGACCGTTCCAGGCCGAGGGAAACAACCTGCTGATGCGCTTTTTGCTGGGGATTTACGACCCGATTCTGGGCTGGGCGCTGCGGTTCCGCAAAACGGTCCTGGGACTGGCGTTGATGGCCCTCGCGGCGGCATTGGTCCTGGCTTTTGGTGTGCCGTCAAAAATTGTGTCTCAACTTTCAACCCTCAACCCTCAACTGGCAGCGAAGCTGCCGCGCGGCATGGGCAGCGAATTCATGCCGCCGTTGAACGAGGGCAGCCTGCTGTTCATGCCGGTGCTGCTGCCGGACGTGTCGCTCACGGAAGTCAAACGCATCATGGCCTGGCAGGACCAGGTCATCAAACAGACGCCCGAGGTTGAATCCGTGGCCGGCAAGTTGGGCCGGGCCGAGACCGCCACCGATCCCGCGCCGGTGCAGATGATTGAAACCACCATCATGCTCAAACCCAAGTCGGAATGGCGGCCGGGCATGACTGAAGACAAAATCGTCAACGAACTCGTCGAAAAACTTTCCAATGTGCCCGGTTACGTGCCGGGATTTTTGCAGCCGATCCAAAACCGGATTCTGATGATCAGCACCGGCATCCGCGCCCAGGTCGGCATCAAAATCCTCGGCGATAATCTGGACGCGCTTCAGCAGAAGGCTTTTGAGGTCGAGCGCATCGTCCGGGAAATCCCCGGCGCCGTCGGCGTGGTGGCGTCGCGCATGCAAGGCAAGCCGTACCTGAACATCGAAGTGAACCGTTCGGCGATGGCGCATTACGGTTTGCGCGCGCAGGACGTGCTCGACGTGGTCCAATCCGGGCTGGGCGGCGAAAATGTTACCACCGTTATCGCCGGCCGCGAACGGATTCCGATCCAGGTCCGGCTGGCGCGCGACGAGCGCGACGACATCGAGCGGCTCGGCGACGTGCTGATGCCGGTACCATCCGGAAAATTCATTCAACTAGGCCAGGTCGCGACCATTCACCGTGACATCGGGCCGGATGAAATTGACAGTGAAAACGGCCGATTACGCGTGTTCGTACAGGCCAACGTGCAGGGCCGCGACCTCGGCGGTTTCGTGCAGGAAACACAGGCGCGCATTGCCCGCGCAATCCAGTTGCCGCCGGGCATGACCATCGAATGGAGCGGCCAGTATGAAAACCAGCTCCGGGCCGCGCGCACGTTGCGCGTCATCGTGCCGGCGGCGTTGTTCATCATCTTCCTGCTGCTGTACATCGTGTATCACAGTTTCAAGGAAGCGGCGCACGTGATTCTGGCCGTGCCGTTCGCGCTCACCGGCGGCGTCTTTCTGCAATGGCTGCTCGGCTACAACTTCAGCGTGGCCGTATGGGTCGGCTACATCGCGCTGTTCGGCACAGCCATCCAGACCGGCGTGGTGATGGTGGTTTATTTGCAGGAAGCGGTGGAAAAGAAACACGCCCAGCGCGGCGCGGAATTCGGCCGCGCCGATTTGTTGCAGGCGGTCAAGGACGGCGCGCGGCTGCGGCTGCGTCCGAAGGTCATGACCGTGGTGACCATTGTTGCCAGCCTGCTGCCCATTATGTGGAGCGTGCGGCCGGGCGCGGAAGTCATGCGTCCGCTGGCCGCGCCCATCATCGGCGGCATGGTGAGCAGCCTCATCCACATCCTCATCGTGACACCGGTAATTTTCATGTGGCTGCGCGAGCGGGAGATGAAAAACGCTTTTACACGAATTTCACAAATTGACACGAATTGATTTCTGTCCGTGGCCGGGCCGTGCCGCCGCGCGGCTTTACGCCATGTCCACCGGCTCGCGATTTATCGGAAGCTGTGGTTAAAAAAGGCAGGCGTTGGAACGTTTGTTTTCCCAAAACGGGACACAGCAACACACGCAAAAGCGATGGCCGATGCCCAAGCCAGGCGGTAAAAAAAGAACTGGCACGGAAAATGCGCTTGAATGGCAAGCATGAACAATCGCACTTGCCAGCAAAGACACATACTGATCGTGGACGACGAACCTCTCGTCCGCCAGACCGTCCAGATACTTCTTGAAGACGACGGTTATGTCGTGGACGAGGCC
>JBKQOA010000109.1:0-6573 GCA_052145735.1 Limisphaerales bacterium | reverse complement strand
CGCTCGCGCCGAAAGCGGAAATCGAAAAGACGCTCAAAAAACAGTATGGCGTCGGCGCCGAGACGCTCGATGAACTTGGCGAAGCCGAGCCGATGGAACTGGAAATCGCCACCGACAAGGAAATTACCGAAGACGACCAGGAGGCCAGCGTTATCAAGTTTGTCAACCAGATCATCTGGGAGGCGCACAAGGACCGCGCGACGGACATTCATTTCGAGCCGGCGGAGGACGAACTGCGAATTCGTTACCGCATTGACGACATTTTGCACCAGACGCCGATGCCGCCGCAACTCAAGCGGTTCCAGGCCGCGCTCATTTCGCGCATCAAGGTGATGAGCGGCATGAACATCTCCGAAAAACGCCTGCCGCAGGACGGCCGCATCAACGTCCGCATCAAGGGCGAGGAAATTGACATCCGCGTTTCGACGGTGCCGACGGTTTACGGCGAAAGCGTTTCGTTGCGCTTGCTGACGCGCGGGAAAATTTTCCTGAGCCTGGACAAGCTCGGCTTCGCGCCCAAAGACGAGGCCATGATCCGGGATATCATCATCAAACCCCATGGCATTTTCCTCGTCACCGGACCGACCGGATCGGGCAAGTCCACGTCGCTCTACGCCTTTTTGAGCGCCATCAACTCGGTCCACAAGCGCATCATCACCATCGAGGAACCGGTCGAATACGAACTCAAGGGCATCAACCAGATCGCCGTGCGCCCGGAAATCGGCCTGACCTTTGCGATGGGACTGCGCCACATTCTGCGCCAGGACCCGAACGTGGTGATGGTGGGCGAAATCCGCGACCAGGAGACCGCAGAGATTGCCATCCGCGCGTCGCTGACAGGGCATCTCGTGTTCAGCACGCTGCACACGAACGACGCGCCCAGCGCGTTCACCCGGTTGATTGACATGGGCATCGAGCCGTTCCTGGTGGCGTCATCGGTCGAGGCCGTCATGGCTCAACGCCTGGTACGCACCATTTGTCCGCATTGCAAGGCGGAGCAGAAGGTGGATGCGGATTACTTGCGCCGGATCGGATTTCCCGGGGACGAAATCAGCACGGCGAAATTCTGGCACGGCGTCGGATGCGAAGAATGCCGCCAATTTGGCTACCAGGGCCGCAAGGGCATTTATGAACTGCTCATCGTCACCGAAGCCATTCGTCCGCTCATCATGAACCGTGCGAATGCCACGGCGATCGCCCAGCGCGCGATGGAGGCGGGCATGCGCACGCTCCGCACCGACGGCTGGAACAAGGTCAAAAATGGAGAAACCACCATTGAGGAAGTGTTGCGTGTCACACAAATGGAGGAACATCTGGACGCGCTGGGCGGCGAACGCACCTGAACCTTTTTCCCATGGCCCGCTGGCATACCTGCAACATTCTGCAACTGGCGTCCGACGCGAGCCGGCTCTGGCAATTCGACGCCAAGGGCGGCGGGTTTGCGCCGGGCCGCGAACACAGCGTCGCGATTGACCAGCCCCTGGCGCCCCGGCTGGTGGCCAAATCATGGACCACGTTGTGGCAGCCGCGATTGAATGTCGCGTGGCTGCCGCCGGAAAATGTCTTTTTGCGCGTGGTCGAACTGCCCCGGAGCAGCTTCGAGGAAACCTTCGCCATGGTGGAACTGCAGTTGGAAAAGCTTTCCCCGATGCCGGTGGCACAAATCGCCTGGACGATTCATATCCTGTCGCACCGCGGCGGTTCACCGCATCGAAGCGAGACCGGAACGGAAGCCGTGGCCGGCGGGGAAACGAAGGTGGAGGACTTGCAGACCGTGGTCGTGGTCATCGCCGAGCGCAGCGTGGTGGAGGAGTTTCTCGGCAAGCTCGAAGGCCGGGGTTACCTCGCCGACCGGCTGGAAGTGCCGATGCTGGACCAATTGGAAGCCACCCCGGCGACGGAGGACGGAGTTTGGATTTATCCGGTGGCGCTGGCCGGCCAGAACGCCGCGCTGGTGGCGTGGTGGTGCGGCGGCACGTTGCGGAATTTGAGTTTTGTCGTATTGCCGCCGGCCGGTGACCGCGCGAAGAATTTGAAGGCCCAACTGGCCCAGCTGGCCTGGGCCGGCGAGCTGGAAGGCTGGCTGTCCACGTCCCCCGGCCGCTGGCATCTGGTCGCCGATCCGGCCAACGCCGCTGAATGGGAAAATCCAATGCGCGAAGGTTTGGGCGAGCCGGTGCAGGTTGTGCCGCCCCTGCCGCCGGCCGAACTGGCCGCGCACACGGCGCGTCGCGCAGCGGCGGCAGGTTCCCGCGCGCCGTTGCTGCCGGCGGAATTCCTCGTGCGTTACCATCAGCAATTTGTCGACCGTCTCTGGCTGCGCGGCCTGATGACGACGGGGCTGTTGTACGCCGTCGGCGTGGTGATTTATTTTTGCGCGGTGGGTCTGCTTGCCGTCAAGACACAAAAAATCGAGGGGGACGTGGCGGCCATCAGCGGCAGTTATACCAACGCGATGCAGCTCAAGGCGCGTTACGACGTGCTCAAGGAACGGCAGGATTTGAAATACGCGGCGCTGGATTGCTGGAAGATCGTCGCGGAGCAGTTGCCTCAGGACATCACCCTGCAACGCTTCAGTTTTGCGGATGGCCAGAAGCTTTCGTTGAGCGGCACAGCCGAGCGGGAACAGGTCAACCAGCTGTTTGATTTCAACACCGCCATGCAAAAGGCCACGCTCGACGGGCGTCCCATGTTTGATCCCCACGGCGGCGATCCGGTCAATCCCAAATTCAGCGGCAACAAGGAAATCTGGAGTTTCAGCCTGCAACTGCAACACTGGGAGAACGCGCCGTGAAAAAATATTTCGCGCATTTGCGTCCCATGGAACGGCGCCTGGCGGTCGGCGTGCTGGTCGTGGTGATCATCGTGCTGAACGCCTGGCTGATCTGGCCGCACTTTTCCGACTGGGGAAATCTGCAAAACCGCCTCCGCGACGCCCGCCAGAAGCTGGCGCTTTACCGGACGACCATTGCGCAGGCGACCAATTATGAAGCGCAGGTGAGAAGTCTGGAAGGCCAGGGTGAATTTGTTGCGCCGGAAGACCAGGCCATCAATTTCATGCGCACCATCCAGTCGCAGTCCGCCGCCAGCGGGATTAACGGGGTCAACTACTCGCGCTCCACGATGCACACGAATGAATTTTTTGTCGAGCAGGTCCAAAACATCAACCTCACCGCCACCGACGAGCAACTGGTGGATTTTCTTTACAAACTTGGTTCCGGCTCCTCAATGGTCCGCGTGCGTGACTTGGAGCTGCAACCCGACGGCGCGCGCCAGCATCTCAACGCGAACATCCGGCTGGTCGCCAGCTATCAAAAAAACCCGGGGGCGCCGGCCCGGGCTGCCGCGCCGGACAATTCCAGGCTTTTAACCAAAACTGCAAAATGAAAACGACCACGCTTGTCCTGATTTTATTTTTAACCGTGCTTGAGTCATGGGCGCAACCGATGCCCAGCCCGCGTCGTTTCCCGCCGCGCCCCGGCCTGGGGACCAACACCCCTCCCGCCCCGGTCCTGCCGTCAGGCTTGCCAACGCCGGGCACGCCTCCCGCCCCCGATGTGCCGCCAGCCACCACCCCGGCCGCCACGCCACCGGCTCCGAATGCCTCCAAGCCGCCGGAAGAAATGATTCCCGCCGGCAACATCAATTTCCAGGGCGTGGACGTAAACCAGGTGCTTGAGGTTTATGCGAAGCTGGTTGGGCGCACCCTGTTGCGTGCCGGCCTCCCGGCGGCCCAGATTGTTTTGAAGACGGAAACGCCGTTGACCAAGACCGAGGCCATCCAGGCCTTGCAAGCGGTGCTCGCGCTCAACGGCATCTCGGTCGTGAACGTGGGCGACAAGTTCGTAAAAGTGCTGCCGGTGGACCAGGCCAATTCGGCCGGCGCGAAAATCCAGCACGGGGATGCCAGCCAGCTGCCGGAGATGGGCTCCTATGTGACGCACATCGTCCAGTTGAAATACGTCAAGCCGAGCGTAATGGTGCCCATCATCCAACCGTTCGCCAGGCTGGCCAATTCCATTCTGCCCATCGACGACAATGGCATCCTCGTGTTGCGCGACAACGCGGAAAACGTCAAGCGGATGCTGGAAATGATTGATCAAATCGACGTGTCCGTGCCGGCGGAATACATCTCCGAAGTCATCCCGATCAAATACGCGATGGCCGAAGATATTGCCAACGCATTGAACAGCCTCGGCGGCGGCGGCGGGAGCACGGTCAGCTTCGGCGGTTCAGCCGCCACGCCTTCCGTCAACGGCATCCGCAGTCCCGGCGGCACCGGTGGGGCGGGTGGGTCTCAAGGCATCAACCAGGTCAATCAGCAACGGCAAACTGGCGGGCAGACGACGCCCAACGGCACGCCGGCCACGGGCAGCACCTTTCAGCAGCGGCTGCAATCCATCATTCAACGCGCCTCCTCGGGAGGGGGGCAGCAGGATCAGATCCAGGTTTTTGGCCAGGCGAAAATCATTGCCGACCAGCGGAGCAATGCGCTGCTCGTTTTTGCCACGGCGGCGGACATGGAGAAAATCAAGTCCGTGGTGGCGAAACTGGACGTGCTGCTGGCGCAAGTGCTCATCGAAGCGATCATCATGGATGTGAGCCTGGGCAATTCGCTGAGCTACGGTGTGTCGGCGGCGCAGGAACAAAAGAACTGGGGCGGTAATCCCAGTGTGAAAACGGCCGGCGTGATGAACAACAACCAGCCATTCTACAATTTTCTTCAGAGTGTGGCTACCAACGGTAGTACAGGCACAGGTAGCGGCATATTGTCCGGTCTTGCCTCCACGCCGCCGAATAATCTCAGTTATTTTGGCAACATCGGTGGCAATTGGGACGTGGCGATACAGGCGGCGGCGGCGGACAACAATGCCACCGTCATCCAGCGCCCCCGCATCCAGACTTCGCAGGCCAAGCCGGCCTCATTTTTTGTGGGCAACACCGTGCCTTACGTCACCGGCACTTATTACGGCGGCGGTTACAACGGCGGCAACAGCTCCCAATATTCACAACTGTCGGTCGGTGTGGAGTTGGATGTCACGCCGTTCATCAACCCCGACGGTCTGGTGGTCATGGACATCAATCAGGAAATCGACGACGTTTCCGGCTATACAACGATTGACGGCAATAATGTGCCCAACACGGACAAGCGCACGCTCAGTTCCGAAATCGCCGTGCGGGATCGCGACACCATCATTTTGGGCGGATTCATCCGCTCGGACAAATCCAACAGCCGGACGGGCGTGCCGATTTTGCAGGACATCCCGATCCTTGGCGCCTTGTTCAGCAGCACTTCCAAAAGCAAGAACCGTGAGGAACTGATCGTTCTCATGCGGCCAACAGTTTTGAAGACCCCGGCGCTCGCTTCCGTCGAGACCATCCGGGAAGAGCAGCGCTTGCCGGGTGTTTCCGCCGCGGCCGCCGAAGATGCCGCCTATGAACGCAAGCTGATTGCCGCCGAGCGCAAGCGCGAAATCAAGGACGCCCGGATCAATAAACAAAACGACGGTTTCTACAATACGCCGATCATGCCCGTGGAAACCAACACCTTGATAGACCCGAACGCTTCCCCGGTTTCCACCTGGAAGGGAAAATGAGCAGACTTGAGTCAATAATGTTGCAATCCCGCCGCTGGAATCATTTTTCCGGCGGCGCATTGGTGCTGCCGGCGGGCAACATTTCCTCGAGGGTGCGGATCGGGTGCAGCGGCAGCAGCAGGAGTTTCGGGACATAAACCGGTTCGCTCTTCGGGTTTTTCAGCGTGCCGTTGATTTTGTATTCAAACAATTTGCTCACCGGCCAAAGCACGGTGCTGACGAGCGGACCGACCACCCAGGCGTTGCGCAGCAACTGGGCGATGACGCGCGCATGGACGTTTTGTTTCAAATCCACCGTGCCCGTGTATTCCAACCGCATCATGGTCGAGCGAATTTCCATTGAGCCGGTGTAAATCACGCCATTGGTGATGAGAAATTTCGTCGTAGCGTCCGTTGCGCGGCTGTTGCCCAAACCGGGTAAAAACGTGTTCAACACCGGCGACAAAATGCCAAAAATTGGAATGTCCCAAAGCAACCCGTCGTGCAGATTTGCGTGGCCGAACCCATCCCACGTCCGCCAATCCCTCGAATCCGCGTCCATCACGACGAGTTGTCCGGCCAAGGTGCCTTCGAGATGATTCGTCGGCGAAGACAAATCCATCGCCAGCGAATGCAGATTCACATTCGTCACGCTCACGGCAAATTGATAATCCGCGCCTTCGTGCGGCGCGCGAAAATCAAAATTCGCAAAACCATTTCCATTCCCTCCGTAAAACGCCGCCGCCACATTGGTCAAAATCAGCGACTGGTTCTTCCAGTGAATGGTGCCGACAATGTTTGTCGTTTTGAACCTCAGCCATTCAAACGGCGCGCCTTGAATGATGTCAAACCGCAAATCCGCGTCCGCCATGTCGCGCCCGCCGTTCATGTCGTGCAACGGCAACTGGCCGTTCACCCGCACCGTCGGCGGCTGCAGAAAATGATACGGCTCCACCACCCGCCCCGTCTTCGGCCCGATGGCGCGCGCCACCGGCTC
>JBKQOA010000108.1:0-23336 GCA_052145735.1 Limisphaerales bacterium | reverse complement strand
GGCAAAATCGTGGAGCAGTTGTTCACCCTCTCGCGCCTCGACGCAGGTGAAGCGCAGACCGAGTGGACGCGTTTCGATTTGACCGAACTCGCCAAAACCACCGTCGAACAAATGAATCTGCTGGCCGAGGACAAAGGCATTTCCATTGTCTGCGACGCCAGCCAACCGGTTGCAGTGGAGGGCAACCGCGTGAGACTCAAACAAGTGGTGGTGAACCTGCTCGACAACGCCATCAAATACACGCCGCAAAAGGGCGCGATTAAATTGCGCGTTCATGGTGTCAACGGCCACGCCGTGCTGGAAGTGGAAGACAACGGCATCGGTATTCCGCCCGATGCGTTGGCGCATATTTTTGAACGATTTTATCGCGTTGATCCGGCTCGTTCTGCGGATTCAGAAAGCGCGGGGCTTGGACTTTCCATCGTCAAATCCATTTGCACCGCGCACGGGGCGGAAGTGGAGGTGCAAAGCGCCGTCGGCAAGGGCAGCCGCTTTCGCGTCAAACTGCCGTTGTTCAACACCGGCCATCTCTCCTGAGCGAATATGAAAGGGAACCTTGTCAATCGGCTTGAGGCACTTCAATCCACCCTGAAACAGAAGTCGGCCGGCACGGGGACGGTGATCTTGGCCGGGATCGTCGGCGCACTTTTGACCCTGCATCACGCATTTATGAAAATCAATCTTGCCCATCGGTTTGAGCAGCTTCAGTCCACCATGAAACCGCACCGGCTGGGCATATCCGCGGCGATTATAGTTGGGGCCATCGGCGGGTTTTGGATCATACACCATGCGCACGCGCAATCTGCCGCTGTGGACGCAGTGTCCAGGTCGGTCGTGCCGACCGTGGCGGTGGCGAAGGCTGGCCGGGAAGACCTCTACAAGGAAGTCACCATCCCGGCGGAATTCCGGCCCTATGAAGAAGTTGCTTTGCACGCCAAGGTTTCCGGTTATGTGAAGGAAATGAACGTGGATTTTGGTGACAAGGTCAAGGCCGGCCAGCTTCTGGCGACGCTCGAAGTGCCCGAGTTGCAGGATGAATTGCACAACGCGATCGCCACGGAGCAGAAGGCGGAGGCGGATTACACCAATGCCAACCTGATTTATATGCGGTTGACGGCGGTAAACCGGGACCATCCCAATCTGGTCGCCCAGCAGGACCTCGACACCGCGGAGGCGAACGACCACACCACTGCTGCTGCCATTGCCGCGGCCAAGGCTGACCGGGAGAAATATCAAACTTTGGTGGCCTACACAAAAATCACCGCGCCGTTCGACGGTGTCGTCACGCGTCGTTATGCCGACCCAGGTACGCTCATCCAGGCTGGCACCGCCTCGGACACCCAGTCCATGCCCCTGGTGCGCGTCTCGGACAACTACCTGCTGCGGTTGGATTTTCCCGTCACCGTGGACTATGTGAAGGACATCGTGCTCAACGACCCGGTTGAAGTGCGCGTGGAATCGCTTGGTGGCAAAACCTTCACCGGCAACATTTCGCGATTCACCCACAAAGTGGATGACAATACCCGGACCATGATCACCGAAATCGAGGTGCCCAACCCGGATCTGGAACTGGTGCCGGGGATGTATGCCTCCGTGGTTTTGAAGGTCGAAAAGCGTTCCCAAGCCCTGGCCATTCCCACCGAAGCGGTTGCCGGCGCCAAAAAAGACACCGTCTATGTCGTCACCCCCAATCATGAAATTGAGGAGCGCACCGTGGCCCTGGGCCTGGAGACGCCGGACAAATATGAGGTGCTTTCCGGCCTGAACGAAGGCGATTTGGTGGTGCTTGGCAACCGTACCCAGTTTCAACCCGGCCAGAAGGTGGATCCCCAGTTTATCCAGATCGCCTCCAAGTTATGAATATTGAAATCAAACCCTTCATTCACCAGACCCAATTCACGCCGCAACTGGTCTGGCGACCGTTGAAGCAAAAGGTCCGTCTGTCAAAATCATGCCGCCAGGCCTGGTTGCCGGAACGGCCTTCTTGCTCAAATCGTGGACCGGCTGAAACCACCAGATTATTCTGAGCATGAATGCCACTTTGACCCTGGAACAACTCGAAACCTTGCGCCGGTTGGACGCCTGCACCCTGGCCAACGCCATCGAGTCGTTTCATAAACGGCTGCGCAATGAAGGGTTCACTGACGGCTCCGTGCGTTGCCTGTTTCCGCGTCTCCAGCCCATGATCGGTTATGCCGCCACGATCAAGATCCGTGGTTCCGCGCCGCCGACCACGGACGGCCGTTATCCTGATCGCACTGACTGGTGGGATTATGTTCTTTCACTGCCCGCGCCGCGCGTAGTGGTGGTGCAAGATGTGGCCACCAAGGTGGGTCTGGGTTCATTGCTGGGAGCGGTGCACATCAATATTCTTCGCGCGCTGGGTTGTGTGGGAGCGGTGACCAACGGTTCCGTACGTGACATTCCGGCAGCCGAGAGCCTGGGTTTTCATCTCTTTGCCGGCAGCGTTTCAGTTTCCCACGCCTATGTTCACATCGTGGAGGTGGGGGGCGCGGTCGAAATCGCCGGACTGAAAATCCAGTCCGGCGATTTGCTGCACGGCGATTTGCACGGCGTTCAATCGGTTTCCCTCGATATTGCCGCCCAGATTTTGCCGGTGGCGCAACGCATCATGGCCGAGGAACAGGAATTGATCGCGCTGTGCCAGGCAAAAGATTTTTCCATGGAGAAATTGCGGACCGCGGTCCTGAAAGACCGTTCTTAAACCTTCAGCCTTCCAATCATGTCGCGCTTTGCCATCCGGCTGCCCCATCTCATCATTGTCATCTCCCTCATCACCTGCGTGGTGGGGGTGACCAGTCTGGTCCGGATGCCGGTGGATTTGTTTCCGCCCATCAAAATCCCGGTCGTGGTCGTCGCGACCTTCTTCAACGGCATGCCACCGGAGCAGATTGAAACCGACATCACCGGACGATTTGAACGTTTCTTCACGCTGGCCAGCGGCGTGGACCACATCGAATCCCGTTCCCTGCCGGGCGTGAGCCTGATCAAAATCTATTTCCAGCCGGGCTACAACGCGGATTCCGCCGTCACGAGCATTGCCAACCTGGCCATGGCCGACTTGCGGAAACTGCCGCCCGGAACCCTGCCGCCGGTTGTGCTGCAATTCGACGCCTCCAGCCTCCCGGTCTGTTTGATCACCTTGAAGGGCGAAGGCTTGAACGAGGCGAAACTCCGCGACCTCGGCCAGTTTGACGTCCGCAACCAGGTCGCCAACGTGCCCGGCGCCTCCGTGCCGCAGCCGTTCGGCGGACGGTACCGGCAGATCATGGTTTATGTGGATCCGCTCAAACTCGAAGCCCATCAATTGAGCGTCATGGACGTCGTCCGCACGGTGAACGACGCAAACCTCATCCTGCCCGCCGGCGACGTGAAAATCGGCCCTTACGATTACAACCTTTACGTCAACAGCCAGATCAACGACATGAAGGATATCAACCAGGTGCCGTTGAAAACCGTTGGCAATGCCTCCGTGCTCATCGGCGATGTCGGCCATGCGGAGGACGGCTCGGAAATCCAATACAACGTCGTGCGCGTGGATGGCCAGCCGTCGGTCTATCTGCCCGTGCTTAAACAAGGCGGCGACGCGAACACCATCGCCGTCGTGGACGGCATCAAGGACGCCGTGGCCCACTTGTTCGACATGCCCAGGCAGCTTGTGACGAAAGTCGTCTTCGACCAGTCCGTGTTCGTGCGCAACGCCATAGAAAATCTGATCCATGAAGGCCTGATCGGACTCGTGCTCACCGGCGTGATGATTCTGGTTTTCCTCGGCAGCATGCGAGCGACCATCGCGGTGTTTCTTTCCATTCCACTTTCCGCACTCGCCGCGTTTATCGCGCTGGCCATGGGCAACAGCACCGTCAACGCAATGATTCTCGGCGGGCTGGCGCTGGCGTTTTCGCGGTTGATTGACAATTCCGTCGTCGTGCTGGAAAACATTTTCCGGCACAAGGAAATGGGCGAAGCGCCCGAAGTCGCCGCCGAACGCGGCGGACAGGAAGTTGCGTTGCCGGTGCTCGCCGCCACGCTGACGACGGCCATCGTTTTTTTTCCAGTCATCTTTCTTTACGGCGTGAGCAAATTTCTTTTCGTGGCGCTGGCGTCTTCGGTGATTCTTTCGTTGTTCGCCTCGTATGTGGTCGCGATGACGGTTGTGCCGCTGTTCTGCGCCAAGCTCATCAAAGGCCATCATGGACATGATGAAAACGAAACCGCCGCGCCGAAAGGCCGGGGCGCGCGTTTCAACCGCTGGTTCAACCACAAGTTCAAGCAGATGCTCGACCGCTACGAAGGTTGGTTGAGTCTGGCGTTGCTGCGTCCGCTGGCGACGGTGCTCGGCATCACGGGCATTTTCGTTTTGAGTCTCGGCCTCTATCCGCTCATCGGCGAAGCGTATTTCCCGCGCACGGATCCCGGCCAGTTCGTCATCAACCTTAAGGCGGCCACCGGTACGCGCATTGAGTTGACCGACCGGTTGGTGCAGCAGGTTGAACAGATTGTCCACGAGGTCGTGCCGCCGAAGGATTTGAAGATTATCGTTTCCAACATCGGCGTCACGGCGGGATTCTCCTCGATTTACACGCCCAATTCCGGCCCGCACACGGCGTTCGTCCAGGTGGGTTTGAACGCCGGGCACCGGTTGAGCAGTTTTCAATACATGGACCTGGTGCGCGCCCGGTTGAAAAAGGAATTGCCCCAGGTTGCCGCCTATTTCCAGACCGGCGGCCTGGTGGACGCCATTTTGAATCTGGGCATGCCCGCGCCGCTGGACATTCAGGTGACCGGCAATAACATGGACAACACCCACAAAATCGCGACCGACATCGCCCAAAAAGTCCGGGCGTTGCCCGGCGTCAGCGATGTGCTCGTGCCACAGGACATTGATTATCCGGCGCTGCAACTGGATATTGACCGGCTGCGCACCAGCGAACTGGGATTGAATGAAAAGGAAGTCGTCGGCGACGTCATCACCGCGCTCACTTCCGACCAGATGATCGCGCCGAGCTATTGGGTGGACCCGAAAAGCGGCAACGATTATTTCCTGACCGTCCAATATCCCGAAGGATCCGTAAAAAACCTTGCCGACCTGTCGTCCATCCCGCTGCGCGGTCCCAATTCGCCGTTGCCGACCCGGCTTGACGCCGTAAGCCACGTCAGCCACCGGAATTCGCCGACCGAGGTGGACCATTACCAGCTTTTGCGCGTCATGGATGTTTATGTTTCACCCACAGGCGAAGACCTCGGCAAAGTTTTGAGCGGTGTGCAGAAAATTGTTGGCGACCTGAAACTGCCTTCCAACGTCCGCATCGTGGTGCGCGGTTCCGCCCACGCCATGCAAGTCTCGTTTCGCAGCTTCGGCCTGGGCTTGATTCTGGCGACCGTGCTCGTTTATTTGATCCTCGTCGCGCAATTCAAATCCTTCCTTGACCCGCTGCTGATTTTGCTTGCCGTGCCGACCGGATTGACGGGTGTTTTGATGATTCTTTTTGCCACCGGCACGACGCTCAACGTGATGTCATTGATGGGGGTGGTGATGATGGTGGGCATCGTGGTGTCGAACAGCATCCTCATCGTCGAATTCACCCGGCGTTTGCGCGAAGAAGGCCGGCCGTTGCGCGAAGCCGTGTCCCTGGCCTGCCGGGTGCGCTTGCGCCCGGTGCTGATGACGTCCCTCGCCACGCTGATCGGCTTGATTCCGATGGCCCTGAAGCTGGGGACCGGCAGCGAAGCCTACGCGCCCCTGGCGCGTTCCATCATTGGCGGCCTGGCGGTATCTGTTCTGCTCACGGTGTTTATCGTGCCGGCGGCCTATTACCTCATTTACCGCCGGAAAGAGGCGTCGGCAAAAATCTCCGGAGCCGGGGCCGGGCCGGCGAGCTTCACCCATTGAAGATTTCAAATCATGAAACGGATTTTCCTTATTTTGCTGGGTGGTGCGCTGGGCGCGAGTGTGGTTCTGGCGGACGGAACCAACGCCCTGCCAACGCTGACGCTGGCGGACGGCCAGGCATTGGCCTTGCGCAACCATCCCCAGGTCGCCGAGGCCAATTACCGCGCCCTGGCTGCGCAGGAGGTGGTCAAGGAAACCCGGTCTGGATATTTCCCGACCGCCAATCTCTATGCCACCGCCGTCGGCGCGGATTCCGGCGATACGCGCATCCTGGCCGGCGGGCTGAACAATCCGAGCGTGCTTGACCGCGCCGCCGGGGGCGTGGCGGTCAGCCAGTTGATCACCGACTTCGGCCGCACGGCCAACCTCACCGCCAGTTCCAAATTTCAGGCGCAGGCGGCCAGCCAGAACGTCAACGCCACCCGCGAGCAGGTGTTGTTGCAGGTGGACACCGGCTATTTCGGCGCGCTCCAGGCGCAGGCGGTGCTGCACGTCGCGCAGCAGACGCTTGCCACACGGCAGTTGTTGGTCGACCAGGTTACCGCGCTGGCCACCAACAAGCTGCGATCCGAACTCGATGTGAGCTTCGCGCAGGTTGAACTCGAGCAGGCCCGTCTGCTGCTGCAAAAATCCCGGAGCGATGCCGCCGCTGCCCTGGCCACGCTTTCGACGGCGCTGGGCTATCGCGATTACCACCAATTTCAACTCATCGAACAACCGCTGCCGGCCAATTCCGCAACCAACGACGTCTCCGATTTGATTCAAACCGCCCTCGCCGAACGCCCGGAGTTGTTGAGCCTGCGCAACGAGCGCGACGCCGCATTGCGATATGCCAAATCGCAAAGGGACTCGCGGCTGCCAACGATTGCGGCGGTGGGTGTGGCGGGTGATTCTCCCGACCATGACAGCCGCCTGCCGGACAACTATCTGGCCGGCGGGGTCCAGCTCAGTCTGCCCCTGTTTGCAGGCGGACTTTATCTCTCGCGCCAGCATGAGGCCGAACTGAAGGCCCGGGCAGACGCCGAACTGCTGCGGACGGTGGAGGACAACGTGATCCGGGACGTGCGCATCGCCTGGCTCAACGTCAACAACGCGCTGGAGCAGCTTCACACCACCGAACAACTGCTCAAACACGCGACGGAGGCTTTTGAACTGGCCCATGCCCGCTACCAGAACGGCATCAGTTCCATTGTGGAATTGAGCCAGGCCCAGTTGAACCTGACCTCGGCACAAATTGCGAACACCAATGCCCGTTACGACGTTCTGATTCAAGAAGCCAATCTGAAATACCAGATCGGTGCATTGCGCTGACCGCCTGTTTACCCGGGTTTGAAAGATGCCGCAGGTCGGTTGGGCAAGGGCGCTGACAGGCCACATTACATCCCTTGCTTGGATCTTTTTCCCTCCGGTTCGCCGCCAAATGAAGCCGCATACCCACCTGCCGCCGGGATTTGTCACAGAATCGTAACAAACCCGAGTTATGTTTGTAACCTCGATTCACCAATGTGCTGCCGTCTCGAATCGGAATCCACTTATGGAAAAAATAAAAACTGGAAAAGCAGCGGCAATTGCGACAGGAATGTTGGTCATACTCACCCTTAATGCCCAGACACAGGCGCAAACGGCACCTGCGTCACCGCCGCCGCCTGCGTTTGCGAATGATCCGCTGGTGGAAACGTTGATCGAGAAAGGCATTCTGACCGTCGATGAGGCCAAAAAAATCGAAGCCGAAGCCGCAATGCGAGAAACCAACAGAATAAGCAGCCTGCCCATTTCGAGATTTAAGATATCCGATTCAATCAAGAGCATGGAGCTTTTCGGCGACTTGAGGTTCCGTTACGAATATCGCGGGGTGGATAATCTTCCTCTCCCACCGGGTTCTCCCCCGCATACTTATAATCCAGGTACATATGAGCGCGAGCGGTTCCGCTATGCGCTGCGTCTTGGCCTGCGGGGTGACCTGGTGGACGACTTTAATTATGGGGTCCGATTGGAGACGTCCAGCAATCCGCGTTCGCCCTGGTCCACTTTCGGCAATAACACCACCAGCGGCTCGGTCACTCCCTCGGACAAAAGTCAGAGCGGCATTTATATCGGCCAGGCCTACCTCGGCTGGCACCCGGCCGACTGGTATGAAATGACCGTGGGTCGGATGCCCATGCCGCTTTATACCACGCCCATGGTCTGGGATTCGGATATCAATCCGGAAGGCGCGTTTGAAAAATTCAAGTATACCATCGACAATGTGGATTTGTTCGTGGACTTTGGACAATTTGATTATCAGGATCCTAACGAAGCCACGGAGATCCCGTCCAGTGACACGTTCCTGCTGACCTGGCAGTTGGGTGCCAATGTGAGAATCAGCAAGGACATGTCAATCAAGGTTGCGCCCATACTTTATACCTACACTGGTGTCGGCAGCACTAACGGAGGCAGCCCCAACGGCTTGAATGAACCTTACACCGGCCAAGGGTCTGACGGAGTGAACGTAAACTATGGCACGGCCGCCAGCCCTACACCACAATATAACCAGAATGGCATCAATGACCTTCTGATTCTGGAAATCCCGGCCGAATTCGATTTCAAAATCTGGCAAACTCCGGTGGGAACCGTGCAAGGACGGATCTTCGGTGATTTTGCCTACAATCTTGATGGCGCTGATCGTGCCCGTGCCGCCTACAGGGCTGGGGGACCATTGGCGTTCCCAGGAGTCAATAGCCCTCAAACCGACCAGGTTAAAGCCTATCAGGTTGGCATCGGTTTTGGCAGCGCCGGTCCGGTTTATGGGCCTACCCAAGGTTTGGTCTATGGTTCGACCTCGAAGAAGAATACCTGGGAAGCCCGCTTCTACTGGCAGCATATCGAACAATACGCCCTGGACGTGAACCTGATTGATTCCGACTTTTTCGAAGGTCGGGCCAACCTTGAGGGCTTCTACTCGGCGTTTGCCTACAGCTTCACCGACTGCATTATCGGCACCATTCGTGCCGGCTACGCCAATCAGATTCAGGACAACCTTGGCACGGGCGGCAATAATTTGGACATTCCGGGCATCAACCCGATTAAGAATTATCACCTCTTGCAGCTGGATCTTACCTGGAGATTCTAGAAGACTCGCGGAGCGGCTATATACGAACGCTGGTCCTAAACCATCCAAGACACATCGTTCAGGGGGTTGCGCCCGCCTCGGTGGCCAGGCCCACCTTGGTGATGTCCAGCTGCTGGAGGACGTCGAGCACGTTGATCATGTTCTGGTATTCCACTTCATCCGCGCCCTTGACCACCACGCTCAACCCCGGATCCTCCGCCTTCAACCGTTGCAACCTGTCCTTGAGCACCGGGACGGTGACGGATTCGTCGTTTAAAAAGGTCTGCCCCCTGGCGTCCACCACGATATGGTTGATCTTCGGTTTCTGGTCCGTCTTGGGCGGGGGTTTGCCCGAGGGCAGCGTCATCTCCAGGTTGTTCATCATCTGCGGCGTGGTGATGATGAAGATCACCAGCAACACGAACACCAGGTCCAGCAACGGTGTGATGTTCAACTCGCTCAGCGAACTGTGATGGCTGTGTGACGTCTTTTTCATTGCAACACCGGTTCGGTTTCCTCCTGCACGTCGAAGCGAACGATCACCCGCGACGGAAAGTTCGTCGGTGGCGGTCGGTCCATGCTTTTGACCACCTTGAACACGTCCCTCACCGATTCGTCCCACTTCGCATCGCCTGACCCCTTCTCCCAGGTCGGGTCGCTGATCTGTCCTTTGCGGTCCACCGTCACCTCCACTTCCGCCACATATTTGTCGTCCTCAATGTTGTCCGGCCGCTGCCACTTCGACCGCAGCGCGTACTCCAGATATCCCTTGTACAGATGCACCGGGTCCGTGCTGGTCTCCACCGCTTTCCCGCCCTCAAACTCAAAGGACGGCAGTTCCGCCGCCGGCGGCGCCACGGTCGGCGGCCCGCTGACGGGCGGCGGGGGGGCTGCTTTCGCTTCCTCCACCACCTTGGGCGGTTCGGGCTTGGAGGTTTCCACCTTCGGCGGCTCCTCTTTCGGTTTCACCGGTTCCTTGGGCTTCTCCGGTGGCTTCACCTTGACCATCTCGATGCTGATTTTCTTCATCTGTTTGCCCAACAATCCCTGCCGCGCCGCAAAATACAGCGCCACCAGCACGATCAACGCGTGGAAGGCGAACGAGATCAGCAGGTTCACCTTTGACGAGTTGCGCTTCTTTCGCGCCTGGCTTTGCGGCAGCATGGTAATTAAGGCTGAAGGCCGTAGGCTGTAGGCTGAAATAAATCAGCGCCCGGCGCAGGTGAAATCAAATTCTTCATTCTGCCTTGTTCCTGCTTCATTTTCCGTTGGCCGGTTCGGTGGCCAGATCCACCTTCGGCACGTTGGCCCGCTGGCAAACATCCAGCACCGCCCGGATTTGTTTGTATTTGGTCTGGCTGTCCCCGCGCACAATCACGTTCAAATCCGGGTCGTCCATGCGCAGGTTGACAAGCGTTTGCACCATGTCATCCACCGACGTCACTTCCTGCTTGTTCAAATACATTTTGCCGTCGGCCTGCACGGTGATGTAATTGGCCTTGCGCGGCGGGTCTTTGAGGCGTTTGGCGGCGTTGGGCAGTTTGAGGCCCAGTTCATCGACCGGCGGGATGGTCGTAATGATGAAAATCACCAGCAACACGAACGCCAGGTCCAGCAGCGGCGTGATGTTCAGCTCCGTCAGCGAATGATGCGCCGATTTGGAACACTTCTTCATCGCTCAACCAGCGTCGAGGGTTCGTTGCTCTTCAACGCGCCGACAATGCGCCCGGCCAGCACCTCGTTCGCGCTCCGGATTTCCTCGGCCAGCGGACGGTGATCCACATAGACGTGTTCAATCTGGTTGGCGTAGCGGCTGGCGAACCCGTCCAGTTCCTGGGTGATGGCGCGGATGGTGGTGACCATGAAGTTGTAGGCGAACATGGCCGGGATGGCCACGAGCAAACCGGTGACCGTGGCCACCAGCGCCGCCGCCACGCCGGGCGCCATGGCCGTAAGGGTGGCCGCTTTGCTTTCGGCAATGCCGGCAAACGTGGACATGACGCCCCACACCGTGCCGAGCAGCCCGATGAACGGCCCGCCCGCGACCGCCGTGGACAGCACGATCATTCCCTTCTCCAGCGCCATGGCCTCCGCGCCGGCCGCCTCCTCCAAAATCACCTTCACCGCATCAAACGATGCCATGCTGACCTTGACCGTGGTCGCCCTGGCCAGAAAATCGGTGTTGGTATGCTGCCCGGCTTCGGTGCCATTGAATGTGGGGACGGCTTGGGCTGGCACCGGGTTGTTTTTCAATTGGTACGCCAGTTCGTCCGCGCCGCGGATGTAGAGCTGGTAGGCGGGCGCGCCGTCAAATTCCTCGCCCTTGCGCTGGATGTCGAGCGGATCGCGGGTGGAGGTGTAGGCGGCAAAAAACAGTTTGGTCGCCTTGCGGGCAATCAGCAACTGGCGGAACTTGGTGATGATGATCGTCCAGCTGAACAACGACAGGACGAGCAGCGCGAGGACGGTGATTTTGCCTTCGGTGGTCGCGTTCTGGATGGCGTACACGGCCGCATTGGCGGCAAACAGCGGTTGAATGAGCATGGGAGTCATGGATGGATGCTTTAGGTTCTGGGTTCCGTGGTTTGGGCTTTGGATTGCTGCCGGGGCGGTAAAATCACGGTCACACGGCCGGTTTTCTGGACCAAGGCAGCCGCCTTGCCCTTCTTCTTTTTCAGTTCGTCGTCTTGATCGTCAGACGAGTTGGCGGCCTTCGTGGCGGAGTTGTCCATGGCCACTCCCTGGCTGGCCGCATCGGCGGCGGTGCCGGGCGCCAAACCGACCTGGCCGCTGGTGCTGCCGCTGACGGAACCGTTGGATTCCAGGTTGGCGTCGATGCTGCCGCCGCTGGCGCTGACACTGCCGACGCCAATGATGGTTCCGGAAATGGTGCCGCCGGCGGTGGTGACATTGACATTGCCCAGGCCCAGGACCGTGACATCGACATTGTTGACGGCATTGACGTTTACGTTGTTGAGGGCAAAGATGTTTCCTGTGATGTTACCGGACGCTTCCAAGGTTACCGAGCCGGCGCCGATTACGCCTGATCCCGTGGCATCAATGTCCCGATCATCAGATATTCTCACCAGTGTGGCGCCGGACAGGTTGTTGGCGTTAACGACCGGGTTTCCATTCTGGTCAACCACGGCCTGCAGACCAACGGGGAGGTTTTGTAATTTGTCGCCAGCTTTGACCTGCGCTGGGGTCAAGCTGTCCGCCAACTCGATCAGGTTTCCATTCTTGTCAACCACCTCCTGAAGACCGGCGGGGAGGTTTTGCAAGGTATCGCCGGCGAGGATCTCCGCTGGAGTCAGACTGTCAGCCAGCATTTGCAATTCGTAACCGGCATAGACGCTCACCTGGGTGTTTCCGGGAATGCCATTCAGACCGGTCTGCATGGCCAGGGCAGACTTCATGTGGCCCGTAAGCGCCAGGTTAAACATTTCTGCCAGGGCCGAATGGTTAAGCGGCAAATCGAAAAGCGTGGTCGATTCGGGCAACGGCGGCGTATTCAGAAGCAGTTGGGGGATGCCACCGGCCCCGGCATTGATGGTGCCGTTGGGAGCCTCAACCAGGGTGTTGCCGGTCAGGACATACGAAACCCCCAAAATGCCGCTGCCTGGGATGGTCCGCGTTTCGGCGGTAACGGTGCCATCGGCGCCCTCTTGATAAGAACTGACCACCACAAATCCGGAACTGCCATTTCCCGCATCGATGTCACCATTCAGGGACATGACGGTTACGGAGCCGCCGGGGCTGGTGGAACCATCGGCTCGGGGCAGGTCATAATTGGCAATCCGTGAGCCGTTGACATCAATGTTTTCCTGCGCATAAACATCAACGTTGCCCTGACCCGTCGTATAAATACCGCGGGCGCCGAGGGTGTTGACGGAAAAATCCGCCGAACCCGCATTGATGTCGCCGCCGGCGTTGATGTAGATATTACCGCCATCCAGGGAGGCGATGGAACTGGAATACATGTCCAGGTCGCCGATGAGATCGCCGCTGGCGGTCACCTTGGGACTGTCAGAGTGGTTCCCGGTGGTGCTGACGGTGATGTCGGCTCCGCGAGTGAACACCCCGGCGCTGCCAAACAATCCGGCGAGCGGATAACTGCCACGAACGGTGTAAAGGCCCACACCCTCCGATACGATTCCGGCCGAGGTTCCCAGGTCGATGGTCTGGGCCGTGATGTTGAATTGTCCGCCGCCGCCAAGGAAGTAACCGTAAGTGTTGGCGTTGTTGGGAATGGGGCCCAGCGCGTTATATTGGGCCAGAAGTGCCTGGGCCTCTCCCGAGTCCAGGACCGAAACCGTGGTGGTGATGGGGTTGCCGTTGTTGTCGAACTGGGGAACGCCGTTGTTATAGACCTGGATGGTCAGGTTTTGCAGCAGTTGCAGGATGCTGGCAAGACTCGCCCCGGTTATGTTCTGATAGGTCAGCACATGGGTTGTGGAGTTGTAATAAAAACTCGTAGCCAGTTGGGTGGCCGAGGGTTCGCCCGGTCCCGTCACCGCCTGGGAAAGGACGGACAGATCGGGAGCCTGCGCGCCGGGAACCTGGCTGAAATATTGGCTCAAATCAACGGAGGTGAAAGCACTCCGGTTGTTGATGGCCCCCGCCACATTGATGCTGGTGACGCCCGGGTCAACCGTAATCGTGCGTGTGCTTCCATCGGCTTCATGAACCTGGACTTGAAAGCCGGGGTCGGCGGATACGTTCATCCCCTGAAAAGCGCAGTTGTTCATGTTGCCGTCCACGATGATTTGAGCGGCTTCGGGAACAACCAGATACACCAGGTCCATATCGCCCCCGATCTTCAGGTAGATGGGCGTGGAAGTGTCTTCATGAATGGGCGCGGCGGCATGATCGCTCAGGCCGAAATTGCCGGTCGTTGTGTATTGGTTGTGACCGGCATCCGAAACGATCAGGTTGAAAAGCTGGGGGGCGCCGCCGTTGATGGTATTCAGATCGCTGACCAGGGAGCCGGTCGTGTCAATGGTCAGACTGCCTTGCGGCGAGGGAAAGAGGGTGAGACTGGTGGTGGAACCCGGACCGCCCAGGATGACCCCGCCGTCACCTGCGGTGATATTCAAAATGGGGGCGTAGATGATGGGTATATTATTGGCGCTGGCCAAGCGTGGCAGATACGTGGTGGATGTCCCCAACTGCACCTGGTTGCCGGCGGACAAATCAACATAGGCATTGTTTGCATAATTGAAGTAGTGGCTGTAAGAGCCACTGCTATTGAACAGGCCGTTGGGATTGTTCACTTCCTCCAAAAAGATGTTTTGCGCCGCCACCACATTCCAGCCGCCGCTGATCAAGCTCAACGACAGGCCGAAAGTTTGCAGGTCGGTCCCCGCGTTGCCGGTGGCGCCCAGCACATAATTTCCGGATGAATCGGTGACGGGACTGCCATTGTTCATTTGCACGCCGGCGTAAATGCTGCCGGTGCCGTTGGCCACCAGATAATGGCCCGTCACATTGCCGCCCGCCACGATGGTCACATTCCCGGGTTGGGAGCCATAAGCTCCGGCTCCGGCCGTAAGGTATTCCGTGCCATTCCCGGCGGGGGTTTGATTGCCGTCATAATAATAATTACCCGCGCTGCTGGGCAACACGCTGGTCACATTGCCGCCCGCGATGAGCGTCACATTGCCGCCCGCCCCGGTGCTGATGCCGCCCAGACCATCCTGAAGATTATACGCCGCATTCACGGAACTCGCACTGTTCTTAAAATGGTAGCCTTGTGCGTCGGACCCGGTGTCAATGTTTCCCGCCAGGGCGTGGACGCTGATGGTGCCGCCGCCCGTGGTGATCACATACCCGGAGCCGACCAGAATATCCTGGCCGGCCGTCAAATTGACCGAGCCGCCCGCCGTCTGAATCGAGCCGCTGTCGTCCAGCGGGGTGAACACGGTGGTGCCGTTCACGGTGGAACTGCTGGCGTCCCCGATATAAATCGAGCCGGCACCGCTTTGAACCGTGTTATGGACAAAATCATATCCGGCCAGGAGCGTGACCGACCAGTTGTTCGCGTCGATAATTTGCGAACCATTGCCAAAGATGATGTTGCGCCCGGCTTCCAGCGTCAGTTGGCCACTGGTCACGCCGCCAAAATTCGCGCCGATGGTTCCGCTCAAATTCCACACCGTGCCGCCGGACGTGCTGCCGGCGAGCGTGATGTCTTGCATGGCCTGAAGAATGATCTGGGAAACCGCCAGGTTGGCAAACGCGCTGTTCACGTTCAAACTTAGCGTGCTGCCGGGATTACTTCCCGCCAGCACCGTGCCGCTGCCGGCGTTGCCGGTACCGGACGTGTTCAAAATGATGTTTAATGGATCCAGCAATAATTCCCCCGCCGTCCAGCCCGCCTGGGCCCGCGCGTCGATGCCGGAATTCAGCGACAGGACGCTGGGGGCGCTGATTTCCACATTGCCGCCGTTGCCGCCCTGTGAACCGCCGGTCAAGTCAATCTGGCTGCCGACACTGTCGCTGAAAGTGTTGCCGGACTTGAGCGTCACGTCGCCTCCGGCGCTGCCGCCCGCCGAGTCGTCACCGCTGGCGCTGATTTGGGAATCGGCGCCGAGGTTCAACTGGTCGGCGGCGACGAGTTCGATGATGCCGTTGACGTCCTTCACCGAGTTGGCCTGGATGAAGCCGTTTTGATTCACCACCTGCGCATTCATGGCAATCGTTCCCCCGTCGGCGATGAGCCGGCCCTCGTTGTCCACTGACCCGGCGGGCAGCCTGACCCGCATGCTCATGCCGCGGCCGTCGGGACGATCACTCAACAACACGGTTTGTCCCGCCGCGAGGCCGATGGTGCCGCCGGGGGCTTCAATGGTTCCGTGGTTGTCAATCTGGTCGGCGATGAGGAAGGCCGAGCCTCCGTTGCCGATTTTGAGTTGTCCGTAGTTGACGATGCTGGCCAGCGGCGGCGGGCCGTTGAATTCCCAACTGCCCCCGGAATTTTGCGGCGGCGCGCAATTGGCCGTGGAAACCACCAGCCCGGCGGCGCTGACGAACGAGTTCGGGCCGAAATAAAAGCCGGAGGAATTGAGCAGCACCACGATCCCGTTCGCCTGGAGGCTGCCGTAAATTTGCGACGGATTCTGGTTGTTGATGTTGTTCCACACGATGGAGGTGGAGGAGGGCTGTTGAAAAATCGTGGTTTCCCCGGCGGCGATGTTGAAACTCTGCCAGTTCAGGGCTGCGTTCTGCGAAGTGGTGATCGTGAGTTGCGAGCCGTTGACCGTGGTGGTGGCCGTGCCGCTCTGCACGGTCATGCCGTGTGGATTGGCCAGCGCGCTCATCGCCATATCGAGCATTAAAATTGCGGTGATCGACTGGCGGAACATGGGGTGACGATACATTTTTCGCATAGCGCTCCGGCTTTTGAAGTTTAAGCCAACCGCCGTCGGCCGCGCGTTACAAATAGGTGACATGTTGTTGGTCATGGTGGTTTAGAATTGGGCGCCCACGCCGAAATAAACGCGGAAGTTGGATTGATCGGGATGGGCGATCAACGGCCAGGCAACCGTCAGGCGCCCGTCCAGGTGACTGCCGATGTTGGCGGTAAAGCCAAATCCCGTGCCGCAAAAGTTTTCCGATTGACTGGTGCTGCCGGGGACTTTTTCCAGGTCGTAAATCCGGCCGTAGTCCAGGAACACCGAGGCGCGCACCCAGCAAGGTTGCGCGTGTCCTTCGTTGCCGACCATGCCGACGTTCATGAGGGGTGTTTGTGGCTCGATGGAATAACGCCAGCCGGTGTCGCCATAAACCTGGCCATCCTGGTAACCCCGCACTCCGGCCATGCCGCCCATGGCATATTGTTCGTTGCTGAAGAGCGGCCCGTTCGCCCACTGGCCGTCGGCATGCAGCTTCACCGACCAGTCCTTGTAGATCGTCTGGATGCGGTCGGCCCCCACTTGCAGGGTTACATAGCCGGCGTTGGCATTGGTCGTGTAGGCGGCCTCGGAAAAATTGGCGTCGGCATCGTTGGGAAAAACGCCCGGCACATTAAAATTGGCCTGGGAATTGAAGAAGGTCGTGCCCAGCGTGTCGGGAAGCGAACCGCTCAATCCGAAATTGATGGGAAGATAATCCACTTCTGTGTACCGCACCGGCTGTTGCAGCGTGTAAAGCACATGTCCAAACTTGATGCCCGAAGTGCCGTTGGTCGTGGATATCAATTCATAAAAAATGTCGGCGTTGGCGCTCTCGGCCCGATAGTGTTTGATGTCCGCTCCGAAAGTGAGCGTGGAGGCAAGTTTGTCCAGGGTGGGCAGGGGGAAGGAAAATTTGAAGCCCAGACCCTGATTCAGGGTGACATTTTCGCCCGCAGTCCGATGGCCAAGGCCAAGCGTGTTGGTGACGCTGATAATGGAGGGTGGCCCCAACTGAACGCCGGTGTCCGTGGTTGAACGGGTGGCATAAACCGTCAGCTCCGGCCGGCCCGTGGGCGGCGGCAGATTGAACTGGTGTGTCGCTTCGTTGTAACCGAAGTTGCCGGGACTGGCTTCCACCTGCTGCTCCACCGAGTTGTAACTGCCCAGCGGCAGACGGTAATAGGCGCTGTAATTGGCAATCAACGGATCGTCGAAGGGCGAGGCATTATAGGGGTCGCTGTTCTTGTAATAGTTGGGGCTGAAGCCATATTGCAACCCCACCTGATGTTCGAGGTCCCAAAGATTGTCGTATTGGGCGTTGAAATTCACGCGCAGGTCGGGCGTGCCGGGCGTTCCCGAATTGTTGAGTTCCAGGCGCGCATGCAAAGGCAGTTGATCCTTCACCTTGAGGGTGAGTTCGCTGGTGCCCGGGTCGGGTCCGGGACCGATGACGGGATAAATCTGCCGGTCACGACTGGCGTTGGCCGCGTCCAATTCGTCTTGCAGGACATGGGAATTCAGCAGCAGGTTGGTATGCAGGCTGGGCAGGGCGCGCATCACGTTGTTGGAACTGTAATACCGGTTGCCGGTGACATTGACGGCCGCCAGCCGGCCCTCAGTCACCTGCACCTGCACCGTCGCGTTGGTCAGTTTCTGCCGGGGCAGACCCACGGACACCGTCACGTAACCCCGTTCCCGATAGGCCGCCTGAAGTTGTGTCAGCGCCGTCCGAATCCCGTCAAAACTGACATTCGTGCCAAAGTCGCCGTCTATGTTGGTAAGGACTGCGGCCATGGTTTCCGGCGGGAGAACGGAATTGCCCATGACCAGATATTTGTTTACGGCAAACCGGGGGCCGGCGTTTGTGGAAACCACGTGGATCCGGGTGTCCTTGTCCTTGGCGTCCAACTCGTCCATTTTTTCAAACAGGGCAGCGCGTGCCTGGGCCAGCTCTCCGGGACCGGCGACCACGGCCTGACGGCTGACGGCAAGTGGAACGGCATTGGTGACGCCGGCGGACGCAGCCGGGACCGGTTGCGGCAAGGATGGTCCGGCCGCCGCCGGGTTGGAGCCGGCTGGCGTGTGTTTGACGGGCCTGACGTAATTTTCGCCTGACACCAGAATCCGGGGAGAGCCCGCCCGAAACACATTGATCACCACCACACCGTTGGTGATTTGCTGCGGCGCGAGGGAGAAGCTCATCGCCGGAAAGCCCTGGTTGCAGTATGCCGATTGCAGGTCTGAGATCGCCTGTACGATCTCCTCCAAACTGACGTTCGGTCCGGTGTATTTGGAAAAGATGCCCGCCAGGGTGTTCGTTGGCAGCAAGGTGTTGCCGTTGACGACATAGGTCCGGACGTTAAAGCGAGGTGTGACGTTGCTTTCAACCGCGGCGGGCGCATTCGTGGCCGGAGAAGTGGTTTCCGAATCGGTCTGTGCCCGGGCGGGTGAAATAAAATTCAAGACCAGCAGCACCAGCAGCATCCCGAGACGGGCCAACGGCTTTGGGAACTGGTTCCGGGATGGAGGCGGAGGATTTTTGCGGAGGTTCTGCTGCCGCCATTCGCTGGGCGTCATCCCGAACCGTTTCTTGAACATCATGTTGAACAGGCCGAGATGCTGATAACCGCTGTCGAAGGCGACGCTGGTTATTTTGGCGTCCGAATCCGCGAGCAACTGGCGCGCCCGCTGGAGGCGCAATTCAATCTGGCGCGCCCGCAAGGGCACGCCGAATTCCTCGCGGAACAGGCGGGTGAAATGACGTTCGCTGCAATTCAACTGCCCGGCCAGGTCGCGGAGCGAGCATTGCGAGAGTTCAACTTCCGGCAACTGGCCGACCAGTTGATGAAAACGCTCGCGGAGTTTGCCGCTCCCGGTGGGTTGGGCCGCGGGCGCCGGCAGGAGGTCGGCGATGGCGCCGGCCCACAGTTGGAGCAACCCGCAACGCACCGGCAGACCCTCCCGGCGCGGTTGTTCCGCCAGCCGGGTGAATCTTTGGGCCAGCGGCTGGCTGGCGGTGAAAATCGCCGCGGGCGCCGCGGGGCGGTGGGGAGTGACTTCGAGTTGATGCCATTCGGCGACCGTGAGCAAGCCATTGAGGTACTGCGGCTGGATGGAAAAAAATTGCAGTTTCAACTCGCCCAGCTGGCTGGCCCGCAACACCCCGTCGCCGTTGCCGGTGGTCATCAGGCCGTCTCCCACGCCAAGCTGGCGGGCGGCCGCACCCGGCTGCAGCCAGTAACCAGTTCCTTCGGCCACCCGCACCATGAACCATTCATGATTGCGGGGGGTCCATTCGCCGGAAGGCCGTAACGTCAGCTCCTGTAGAATGAGATGTCGCTCAATGGTCACCGGCGCACAGACTGGAGACGGCATGTGACCGGCATGCGGCAGTCCGGTGACGATTTTGAAACAACAAAACTCGTTTATCGGCCAAAAACAGTCGAAAGCGACACTTTGCGGACCAAGGCGCTCCCCGGTTCAATTCCGGAATTGGGTTTAATCAACATCGGGTGCAACTATCCTTTCTGATTGGTGTCCTTCCAAATGGGTTGCGATATCAGCCATTTTGGTTAAATTAGGGACGTGCAGAAAGTGGTCGTAATGTTATCCCTTTGCCTGCTGGCGGCGGGTTGCGAAACCCCTCCGGCTTCCTCCGCCAAAGTATCGCCTGACGATGTGCATTTTTTGTCGGCTCCAACCCCGGATGGTTATCGGGTCGGGTGGACTTCGTTTAACGATCACCTCACTTGGCATTACCCTGACGATGCCATGACGCAGATGCGACAGGATGCGGTCCGCAAGGGCGCAAACGTGGTGGTCCTGCTGGGAATTGATCCGCCAAACACCATGGGCAGATTCGGACAATTTGAAGTCCACGGCTGCTTCGCCACGGTTTATGTCTGGGCGGATTTATATTATTGCCCGGGGCTGACCAATGCGCCGGCCTTGAAAAGGCCCGGCAATGACACCGCGCCGGTTCAAATCGTCTCCGCCCGGTCCGCCCCGTCATTTTTCACGCAGTTCAACCCCGCCGGCGCCTCGTACTGATCCGGCTCGGCAAACGGGCCATCGGAAACAGAAGGGCGCTGGTGTCGAACAAACACCAGCGCCGGTGTTGACCATCTCGAACCATCAGCAGGAATGCTGGCCTGCGCATCCATCCAACCACAGCTCCACCCCTTGCGTCAAAGACGGGACGGAAACAAACCGGCAACATTTCGGAGAACAAGAAGGCGGTACCCGTCAAAATGGGCCACTCATGCCGCGGCCCGAATCCGCGGGAAACCCGTCCGTCAGGCTTTACGTATGCGATGGAGACAACCTGGGAATGCCGGGCGCGCTTCTGAAAAAAATGGAAGGTTCACTCCCGCCGGGGTGGCTCCCCGGCCGGGACGGAATTCGTCCGACAGATTTGGGCATAAACTTCCGCCAGCGGTTTCATCGTGCGCGGCAGTTTTGCGTCCGCGAAATCCACGGCCAGCAGCCCGAATTTTTTTGCGTAGCCGAACTGCCACTCGAAATTGTCCAGCAGCGACCAGTAAAAAAAACCGCGCACGTCCACGCCCGCGGCCATTGCGCCGTGCAACGCGGCCAGATATTCGCGCAGGTCGCGCTCGCGAAACGATTCGTCCTCCGACGCCGCGCCGTGTTCCGTGATGAAAATGGGCAACCGGAAACGCCGTTGGAGGTACGACAGAATTTTCACCATGCCCGCGGAATACCGCTCCACCATGTCATCGCAGACGAAGCCGAAATCCATCAACCGTTCCACCGGCGTGCCGCTCGCCGGAATCATCGTGCGGAAATGGTGAAAGCGCACCCGGCCATAATAATTCAACCCGATGAAAGTCGAGGCCCGCCGCCGTCCGAGTCCAAGAAAGGCATCCAGCACATATTTGTTAAACGTGTAGTGGCACGCAAAGGCCGTGGTGCGGTCCCAGGGCGAATACGTTTTGTAGGCGTGGAAAAAAGTCCAGTTTTTGGCGATGCCAACCTCCGGTTCCCGGCCCGCGTTGCCTTCGCGGCGAATGATGTCGCTGGCCTGCACATGAGCACGGGCCATGTGGTCAATCACTTTGCGGAACAGTCCCAGCTTCCATTTACGCTGCGGCGGAAAGCCGCCGAGCAGATACGCCAGGCACGCGTAGGTATCCGGCTCGTTGAAGGTATTCCAGAGATAAACCCGGTCTTTCAACGCGGGGACAAGCCGGCTGACGAAATCTGCGAACGCCGGAATCGTTGCCGCATTGGTCCAGCCGCCCATCGCATTGATCCAGGGCGGATTGGAAAAATGATGCAACACGACCATCGGGGTGATGCCCGACCGCTTGAGCCGGTCCAGTATATCCACGTAGCGCGCCAGTTCGTTCCGATTCAGGGCGGCGAACGGCGCGGATTGCAGCCTCGACCATTCGATGCCGAAGCGATAAGCGTTGGCGCCGAGCCGGGACATCCACCCGATGTCCTCGGGATAGCGATGGTAATGGTCGCAAGCGATGCGGCAGTTGCTCCCATCCTGCGCGGTGAAATGCGTCCATTCATTTTCGATGTGCCCTTCCACCTGCGTCGGCGACGTGGCGGTGCCCCAGAGGAAACCCGCCGGAAACTGCAGGATGTTTTCGCGTGTCATCGTGAAGATTTTACGGCCTGTTCGATGGCGGCAAAAAGCTTTTCCGGCGCGCAGTTCACCCAGTGGCGAAATTTTTCCACGGGCAGACGATCCGGCAGTTCGGCCAGCCGGTCGAGGTTGAAACTGGTTTCGGCGATGCCAATGCCAAACTGTTGCGCGTCAAGGGCGTTGACCTGCTGCTCCACGTGATTCTCCACCGGCACCAGAAACAGCGGTTTGCCGAGCCACGCGGCTTCGGCCTGCGTTTCAAACCCGGCGGTGCAGACGACGTGGCGGCACCCGGCCATCATCCGCAGAAATTTCTCCCCGTCGAGCCGGTGAAAGGTGAGTGACGGTGAATGGTGGAATTCCGCCGGCGCGCCCGGCTTGTCGTAAAAGCAGTGCAGTTTCGTCAGCGGATTCTTCGCGCTCCACGCGATGATTTGACTGGCGTAACCGTGGTTGAGCAAATACACGAGAACGAAGTCGCCGCGGGGGTTGGATTCCAGTTCAAACAGCTGTTTTCGCAAAATCGGCGGGCCGACGATGATTCTTTTTTCCGGCAAATCCGGCGCGGCGTAGAGCGAGAGCGCCAGCCTGGTCGCGCGCGCGCCAAGCAGACGCGTGTAAAGTTTCATGCTCAACTGCTGTTTCCACAACTGCGGTGTGCGGACATAGCCGGGATGCTGAAACATGAATTGATGGCCGAGGGCCACCACCGGCGGACGCCGGCGGCGCGTGATGGCGTAGAACGCGGCCAGCGGCTCAAAAAAATTGATGATTACCTCCGGCTGCGTTTCGCGGACGATCTCGTCGAAACGCCGAAGGATGCGGATGTATTTCGGCAGATTGCCGAGCACTCCGGCCAGGGTGGCGGTGTAGCTGACGGAGCGGTTGTTTTTATATTTGAATTCCAGCGTCGGCAGCTGTCGGACGGGCATCTTCATCGCCGATTCGAACCAGGCCGGCATCGGCCGTTGCAAACCCGTTCCCAGCGTCACGGCGACGATCTGGTGCCCCGCCGCCTCGGCCATTTCCTTTACGGCCATCGCCTGGGTCATGTGGCCCCGGCCCTCGCCCAGCACGCAGAACATCATTTTCATGGAATTGGAAGAGTTTGATTTTACCGTCGAAATCCTCAATCAACGCCGTGCAACTTTCCACCCAGTCGCCGCAGTTCAGATATTGCACCTCGCCGATCATTTTCACCTCGGCGCGATGGATGTGACCGCAGATGACGCCATCGGCCTGATGGTGGCGCGCCAGCGCGGTGAGCGTGTCCTCGTATTCAGTGACATATTTCACAGCGGACTTGGCTTTGGATTTCAG
>JBKQOA010000107.1:0-35159 GCA_052145735.1 Limisphaerales bacterium | reverse complement strand
AAACCGCGCCGAGCGGATGGTGGAAATAACTGTTCGGCTGCGATGAATCCCAGGTGACGTCGAGACTTTGATTCGTGGAATCCCACTGGAACAGATTGGTGTTGCCGAAGACCTGCCAGCCGTTTTGCAGCGGGTCGGTGGAAAAATTTTCGGCGATGGTGGTGGCGCTGGAACGCGTGGCGGACAGGCCGAACAGGCCGGCCAGCGCCAGCGAAGCCAATAAAACTTTTTTCATGGACTGATCTTTCAATTGAGCCCTCCGAAACCCTTCGGAGAACGGTTTTGGGTTAAGAGACCAGCGCGGAATGAATTGCTCTCGTTCTTGCCCTCGTTCTCGTCCTCGAAAATCGCTGTTGCAAGCGAGGACGAGGACGAGAACGAGGACGAAAAACAAAAACGCCTTCACCCCGGCAAAACGGAGAATGAAGGCATCCAGCGAATCCTGCCGGAAACGGTCCGACAGGCCGGCCTCATCCTTCTCTTTGACGGAGAAGTGATCCCGCAACGGCGGGACCCGACGAGCACAGCCAAACCTGTATCCTGACTTCGGCCTCAAACCGCCTTCCCGCCTTCCCGTCCCGCACCGCGGAACAGTGGCTTTGGGAATTTGTAGCCGTTACAGTGGCGCAACCGTCCCGGATTTTCACCGGGTTCCCTGACATTTGACTGCGATGACGGATGAACGACGTTCATCCTTTTCAAAGAACGGTAAGCTTCTACGCCCAAAACAAAACTCTGCCAAGTAATAATTTGAAAATTATTCGCGCGGGAACAGGGCGGATTTGCGGACTTTACGCCCGGGCCGGCTGGCTGCTACGTTGAGCGCGCGGAAACAACAATCGGCAACCCGGCTCCAGCGCATGGTTCAGGTCGAAGACCTCACCAAACTTTACGGCGAATTCATCGCCGTGAACGAGCTGTCGTTTTCCCTCCAGGCCGGTGAAGTGATGGGCCTGGTCGGCCCGAACGGCGCGGGCAAGACCACCACCTTGCGGTGTCTCGCCGGCATCATTCCCCCCACCCGCGGCGTCGTGCGCGTCGGCGGCCATGACATCGTCCGCGACGCGATTGCCGCCAAGAAGCAACTCGCGTTTTTCACCGACGAACCGCGCCTGTTCGATTATCTCACCGTCTGGCAGCACTTGAATTTCGTGGCGCGGATTTATTTGGTGCCCGATTACGAGCGCCTGGGCGCCGCGTTGCTGGAGGAGCTGGAAATCGCGAACAAGAAGGACGCCCTGCCCGGCGAATTGTCCCGCGGCATGAAACAGAAACTCGCCATCGCCTGCGGCCTGCTGCATTCGCCCCGGGTGATTTACTTCGACGAACCGTTGACCGGCCTGGATCCCCTCGGCATCCGGCGGATGAAGGATTCCATTTTGAAACGGGCCCGCTATGGCGCCGCCATCATCATCAGCTCGCACCTGCTGCATCTGGTCGAGGAAATCTGCTCGCGCATTCTGATTTTGAAGAACGGGCGCAAGATCATTGATGGCACGCTGGAGGAAATCACGCGGAAATTTTCCGAGCAGCCCGGCGATGCCAATCTCGAGGAGATTTTCTTCCGCGCCACCAGTGAACCCGGCGCGCCCGCGGTCCCGCCGGTGCTGCCCCATTGAATCGAGCCATGATCTCCGCGTTGTTCTTCCTGCAATACCACATGTTCCGCAACCGGCTGGTTTCCCGGTTCAAGCGGCTCAAACAGCCAAAATATCTCATCGGCGCCGTCGTGGGCGGTCTCTATTTCTATTTCTATTTCGTTCGCTACCTTTTTCAGGGATTCGGCGGGCGGTCGCCGGTGAATTGGGCCGTTTCACCTGACCATCTGCAGCTTTTTGAATCGGTTGGCGCGCTGGTGCTCTTCATCATCGTCCTGCTGGCGTGGGTGATTCCCCATGAACGCGCCGCGCTGACGTTTACCGAGGCCGAAGTGGCGTTTCTGTTTCCCGCGCCTGTCACCCGGCGCACCCTGATTCACTTCAAACTCCTGCGTTCGCAGTTGGGAATTTTTTTTACCACGCTTTTGTTCACGCTGTTTTCCCGGCGATTCGGCGGCAGCGCCTGGATTCACGCCTTCGGCTGGTGGCTGATTCTCTCGACGCTCAATCTTCACTTCCTCGGCTCCTCCTTTGCCCGGACGCTGCTGCTGGATCACGGCATTTCCAACCGGCTCCGGCGGCTGCTGGTTTTCGGGCTGGCGGCGGCGATGGCCGGTTCCGTCTGGGTTTGGGCCAGGCGAACGCTGCCGGAACCGGGTTCCGCCGACACCGCCAATCTGAACGCGATTCTGGATTACGCGCAGCGGGTTCTGACCGCCGGCCCCGCGCTGTATCTGCTGTACCCGTTCCGACTGGTGGTGCGGCCGTTTCTCGCGCCGGACGCGGCGGCATTTTTTGGCGCGCTGGCTCCGGTGCTGTTGCTCTTTTTGCTTCACTACCTGTGGGTCGTTTATTCCGACGTGGCCTTCGAGGAAGCCTCGGTGGAAGCTTCGCAAAAACTGGCCGTGCGCATCGCCGCCATGCGCGCCGGCAACTGGCAGGGCGCGAAGAAAAATCAGAAGGCCCGCAGTCCGTGGTTCAAGCTGGCCGCCACCGGGCCGTCGGCCACGGCTCTCCTCTGGAAAAATCTCATCGGCGTCGGCCAGGTGGTATCGGTTCGCCTCTGGATTATTCTCGCCGTGGTGGTGGTGGCCGTCGGCGTTGGCCTAGGAAACGCCCGCACGGGCCCAAACCTCTCTTTCGTGGCTGCGATTCTGGTGGCCACGGCCTTGGGCTATTCGCTTCTGCTGGGACCGCAATTGCTGCGGCTGGATTTCCGGCAGGACCTGCCGCTGGCGGACATCCTGAAAACTTTCCCGCTGCGCGGCTGGCAGATTGCCCTGGGTGAAATCCTCGCGCCGGTGGTGGTGCTGGCGGTGTGCCAATGGCTGTTGCTGCTGGTTGGCGCCGGGCTGGTTTTTTATCTGCCCGGCAAACAGGAAGCCCTGTTCCTGGCCATCGCCCTCGGCGCGGCGGTCCTGTTGCCGGTGCTCGATTTGCTCGTGCTGCTGATTCCAAACGCCGCCGTGCTGCTGTTCCCGTCGTGGATTCAAACCGGCAAGGACAGCCCGCGCGGGATCGAAACCACCGGCCAGCGGCTGATTTTTGCACTCGGACAATTGCTCGTCCTGACGTTGGCGCTGCTGCCGGCGGCCGCCGCGTTCATCGGCGTCCTTTTCCTGCTGAAATTCGTGGTCGGTTATGCCGCCGCCGTGCCCTTTGCCGCGCTGGCGGCCACCATCATTCTCGCCGTCGAAGCCGGTTTCGGCGTGATGTTGCTCGGCAAACTTTTTGAGCGATTTGACGTGTCCGAGGAACACACGAGTTGAAGTCAACGCAGACGCTCTACGCTTGCGTGGTACAGACGACGGACTATAATCGCCGACCATTTAATTTATGAGCAAATCTCCCATTCGTGTTGCCGTCACCGGCGCTGCCGGCCAGATCGGTTATTCCCTCCTTTTTCGCATCGCCTCGGGCGCGATGTTCGGACCCGACCAGCCTGTCATTCTGCACCTGATCGAGATCGAACCGGCGCTGCCCGCGCTGGGCGGCGTGGTGATGGAACTCGATGATTGCGCATTCCCGCTGCTCAAGGGCGTCGTGCCCACGGCGAACCTCGACGAAGGCTTTCGCGGCGTAAACTGGGCGTTGCTCGTCGGCAGCGTGCCGCGCAAGGCCGGCATGGAGCGGAAGGATCTGCTTGGCATCAACGGCAAAATCTTTATCGGCCAGGGCCAGGCCATCCAGAAAAACGCCGCGCGCAATGTGCGCATCCACGTGGTCGGCAATCCCTGCAACACCAACTGCCTCATCGCCATGAACAACGCGCCCGACGTGCCGCGCGACCGTTTCTTTGCCATGACGCGCCTGGACGAAAACCGCGCCAAGGCCCAGCTCGCGAAAAAGGCCGGCGTGGACGTGACCGCGGTCAGCAACGTGGCCATCTGGGGCAACCATTCCGCCACGCAGTATCCCGATTTCTACAACGCCAAAATCAACGGCCAGCCCGCCACCGGCGTCATCACGGACGAAGCTTGGCTCAAGGGCGAATTCATCTCGACCGTCCAGCAACGCGGGGCGGCCATCATCAAGGCGCGCGGCTCGTCCAGCGCCGCCAGCGCGGCCAACGCCGTCGTGGACAGCGTCCGTTCCATCGTGGAGCCGACGCCCGCCGGCGACAGGCACAGCGTCTGTCTCTGTTCCGACGGCAGCTACGGCATCGAGAAGGGGTTGATTTGTTCCTTCCCCGTGCGGAGCGATGGCAAGGGATTGCAAATTGTCCAGGGCGTGCCGGTGAACGAATTCAGCCGCGCGAAAATTGACGCGACCGTCAATGAATTGAAGGAAGAGCGCGCCCTGGTCGCCGATTTGCTTCCGAAGTAACCACGTAGCCGCGTTTGTAAAAACGCGGATTCCGCGCTCTCACGAGCGCGCTACTCATTGCGCCGCGCCACGTTTCTGCCGGCCTCGTCCGGACTTGATGGAACTGCTTGGGAAATTGGTATTTATCTCACGGCCGGGAAGATTGAATCGGCATAAATACTGCTTATTTAATGGGGATATGAGATTCGGAACGGCGATTCCCAAACCGGCCTTTTTACGGTGGGGCAGTTGGTTTTCCTTCTTCCTTCCCAAAACGAAGCGTATGCCGATGTTTTGTCTGGTGTCCGGTCTATTGCCGACGCTATTGATTTCACCCGCCGCCGCCCAGTCATCCACGACCATCCCCATTTTTCAATTTGGCATCTTCTATAACCCGGACCTGGACATCGGAAACGGGCAGCCGATGATCATGAATGGCAAGGTCCACTGTAATGGCACAATTTGGATGTGTCCGCAGGCATCAATGACCTTTAATGACGTCGCCGAAGCCTCTGGGGTGGTCACCAACCATGACAATCCCAATGATCAGCAGAATCATTCCTTTATCGCGAGTTACCTTCATTACAATGGTGGTCCGCCGGTTTCCGGCGCAGAGCCACTGTTCTTTTCGCCTCTCTTTGCCAATATCAACCCGGCCAACCCTGAAGCCATTCTCAACCTGCCGCCAGCCGGAACGGGCGTGCCAAACCAAAACGCGTACGCGCCCTCCAACCAAATCTACCTTTACAATACCTGCGACCTCATCATTTCCAATTCCTTCTGGGGCACCAATGGCAATAGCGCGTTTGGCACCAACCTATCCGTTTTTTTCAGCGACTACTACAACCCGCTGGGCCCGCTGATTCTCGTCACGAACGATTTGCAATGGTACACCCCCACCGCCACCAACATCGTCATCTCCACCAACCTGACCACGCACAAGACGTTAACCAACACCACTATCAGTTACCTCACGAACTGTTATTATTCCTTTGTCACGAATGTCACCTTCTATGACTTCCGTGAAGGCAAAACGGTCCAAGCCATCCAATTTGACGTTTCCAAATTCAATCTCTGGGTCACCAACGCGGCCATCGATGCGCACGGCAATTACACCGGCGGTAACCCGTGGAACTATCGAGATGGCGGCAGCGATGGAGCGCATGGCGACAAAGGCCATGTCATTGATACCGTCTTTTTGTATAACAACGTTCAGTTCAGCAGTTCGCAGCTTCCGGCCGTGCGGGTGGTCAATGGGCAGCAGCTTCCGTCGCCCAAGGGCCTGACCATCGCCACGCCCATGCCGATTTACGTGCTGGGCAATTATAATATTCAGACCAATGTTGGCGGAACCCAATCCTTCGGGACCACCAACACCGCCTGGACCTGGCCGGCGGCGCTCATGGGCGACGCCATCACCGTCCTTTCCGGCAACTGGAATGATACCAATTCTGCTTGCCAAATTGGCGGCAGCTTGAATTCGCGCAACACGACCAACTTCACCGTCAATGCCGCGTGTCTCGCAGGCATCGTAATCTCCACCAACATCGGCGGCGTCAAACATTACAGCGGCGGCTTCGAAAACTTTCTCCGTCTGGAGGAAAACTGGTCGACGACATTATGCTTCAACGGCTCGATTGTCGCCATGTTCCCCAGCATCTACGCGACGAATTACTGGCAGCCAACCGGCAATTACTACAACCCTCCCCAACGTAATTGGGGCTTTGATTTGAATTTTCTGAATTCCGCCTTGCTGCCGCCTTTGACGCCGTTGATCATGGATACCAATCCCCCGGTCATTACCTCTCAGCCAACCAATCTGGTCGTCCTTGCGGGCAACCCCGGGGTTTTCAGCGTCACAGCCTCGGGATCATTGCCGTTGATTTACCAATGGAGCGTCAACGGGACAAACATTGACGGTGCCACCAATGTTTCCCTCTCCTTGATTAATGTCCAACCCGATCAGGCGGGGGATTACGCCGTACAAGTGACCAACGTCTTCGGATCGACCATGAGTTCCAATGCGGTTCTGTCGGTCTATGCCTCCGCAGCGGCAACATTGAATGGCTGCTCATTTTCCTGCGTCAATGGAGTCCAGTTCCAGGTCGCAGGCGTGCCCGGATTCAATTACGCCGTACAGGAATCCACCAACCTGATTGATTGGGTGTCGCTCGTCACCAACACTTCGCCATTCATTTTTGTGGACGCGAACGCCACCAATTTCCCGCAGCTGTTTTATCGCAGCCTATACGTGCCCTGACCGGGCCCGGTTTTTCCCACATTGCCGGCCGCGCCAGTTCTGCCAGCCTCGCACGCGTATGGCTTTTGCAGCGTCACGGAAGAATTGTTCAACGTTAGGGCCTGACTTTATTACATGCCTCCGGTTGGTTTCGCACGGACTGCAAATGCGACCTGTTCAGTGGCCGCCCGCCGCTGCGGCCCCAACAGCCATGACGAAAAATATCAGCACGTCCTGCACGAAGTGGATGAACCAAGGCCAGACGAATCCCCGCGTCTCCACCATGCACTTCCCCAAAAACCAGCCCAGGAAACCCGACATCACAACGCCCACGATGCCATTGGGCACGCCATAGTAATGGGCGATTCCAAAAAACGCCGCCGTGAGCAAGACCGCCTGCCGACGCCCCACCGCCGACAACAGGGACGCCAGCAACGCGCCGCGGAACATCAGTTCCTCCGCGAAGGCGTTCATCGCCGCCAGCGCCACCACCACGGGCAGCATTGGCAGCGCATGGACGATCCCCGCCACGGACGGGGCCATACCCAACAACAGGAATGTGAGCGTCCCGAGGCTGATGCACCCTGCGCTGATCAACCCCAGCCGGGTCCAACCCACCGGCTTGTTCATGCCGAGCCAGCATACGGGCGTCGCTGGCGCGTTCAAATCTCCCTTGACCAGGAAGAAATCCCGAAACCGGTAGCCGAGCAAGGACAGCACTCCAATCATGACGCTCGCCGCCGCCACGCGCAGCACTTGAATGCCAAACATCTGCCGGCCGAATCCCGCGCTGCCGCCGCCGAACCAGTGCTGCCACAATGCGCCGCCACCAACTACACCGCGCAAGTAATCGGTCAGGAATATCATCGCCAGCAGCACGCCATACCCGCGTAGTGGATGCACCGGAGCCCAGACGAAACCGGTCACGACCACGACGCCCAGGAAAGCCAGCTTGGCGGGCAACATCCAGGCTGCTCCAAGCCCGGTCACCATTTGCCAGATGACATCCGGCAACAATGAAACGGCCAGTGTCACCACCCAAGCCACCGCCACCACCCATGGGTTCAACGTCAGAACCGGGCGCTCCGGTTCTTCCTCGATCGCGATTAAGTTCATGGTTTGGTGATCGGCAATTGTTTCTAAAAGCGGCGCAGCTTAATGGCTTCCGCTTTGGCCGAGAATAACATGCCAGTCCAGGCCGGAGTTATTGTCCCACTTGGTGCCATCAGTGAACACAAAGTCCATCTGGTGGACATCCGGTCGCAACTGGATTACGGCCTCCCAGGTTCCGGCGGCGGTTTTCGTCATCGGGGTGTCAACCACGCCCTTCCAGCCATCGATCCCATGATGGAGGCTGACTTGTTTCGCATCCGTCAGCGGGCCGGTTGACGGCAGATATGTCAGCGTTACGTTCGCGCCGGCAATTGGATGCGAAGGTGTGAGGTTGATGCGCGGCGCTTCGGCGGCTTCGGCGCGGCGAATCAAGGCCTGCGCGGCCTGGTCACAAGCTCGGTCACCGCGTTCGCCAAATGCATTGCACGCAGCGAACATGGCCAGGTCACGATCCGGCGCAAGGGTCAAAGTCGCATACCATCTGGCCGTGGAGCCACTATGACAGAGCCAGCGGCCCCATGCCCAATCCCGACTGGCCACTTGCCAGTCGAGGGCAATGCCGTTTGTGTCTGGAGTCTGCAACTTCCTGAATGATTCAACCGAGAGCAAGCCGGGATGTCCCCGCGCCCCGGCCAGATGCGCGGCGGCGAAGCGGGCCATGTCCTGAAGCGTCGCGTGCGCTCGTCCGCATGGTGCGAACGTCGGCGGATTGTCCGCCAATAGGTCGCCGGGATCGAGCGGTCGCCAAGCCGGGCCAAACCACTTTCCCGTTGGCCAATGGCCCCACGGTTGATCCCGCTTGCCCGCAGTCCCCGGCGCCCCGAAACTGGTGGATGACATTCCGAGCGGCGCGAGCAACTCCCGCTGAAACAATTCCTCGTAGGGCGTCGCAGCGACCTGCTCCAGCATGACACCGGCTATGATGTATCCCGCGTTGGAATACTGAAACTTCCCCCGGGGTCCAACCGGCGGCAGGGCGAGGGTCGCCGCGGCTCCCTTCAACCGATTCTCGGTCGGCGAAATCTTCGAATCGTAATCTTGAAGCATCCACCCCGGCATGTTGTTGGGCAAACCGCGCCGGGCGGTTTCTGATGTCTGGGCTTGAACCGGCAAGTCCCGTGGCAGACCGCCTTCATGTCGGAGCAAGTCCTCCAGCGTGACGTCGCGATATTCCGCGCGCATCGCCTTTGCCAGTTCTGGAACCGCCTCGCCAATCTTCGTATTCCATTTAATCAGACCTTTCTCGACGAGGCGGGCAGCCAGCGTGGCGGTCATCGGTTTGGTGATCGAGCCAAGATGCCATTGGTCCTTGTCCGTGACCCGCTCCGGGAAACCCGCGGCGCGCACACCAGTGGATGCCAGTTCGACGATGCCGGTCGAAGTCACGGCAACTGCGGCGAGAGCGGGGAGGTTGTTCTCCATGCGTATGCGCTGGAGGACCTCCGCGAGATGACCATCGCCGGCAACGCCGACTTGGAAATCGGCCGGAAGAACCCATGATTTCGGAGGCTTGGCCCCGCAGCCGCCCAAAAGAATCGAAGCAAGCGCACAGCCGATGACCTTGGCCGCATTCATATCTCATAACTATTTTAGACAAGAAAGCAGCGGGCGTCAAAAATTTGTAATGCAAAAATCATTTGGGTTTCCCCGCATTGCTCGTCGCTGGGTTTTCAGTTAGCCTCGCGGGCGTATGGCTTTTGATTCCTTCCGCGATTTTGTCAACGCGCTCGACCGCGCGGGCGAACTGAAACGCATTCCCCAGCCCGTTGCCACCGAACTGGAAATCACCGAAATCGCCGACCGCGAAATGAAATCGCCCGGCGGCGGCAAAGCCCTGCTGTTTGAAAAACCCACCGTCAACGGCGTCGTGTCGCACTTTCCCGTGGCCATCAACACGATGGGTTCGCACAAGCGCATGGCCATGAGCTTGGGCGCGAATTCCGTGGATGAAGTTGCCGCCGAGCTCGGTTCGCTGATGAAGGCCAAGCCGCCGACAAGCTTTCGCGAAGCCATCAAACTGCTCGGCCAGGCGCTCGATCTGCGTCACGCCAAACCGAAGCTGGTGAAGGATGGGCCGTGCAAAGATGTGATTCAAAAATTCGATGCGCCACCCGCACGCAAGGAGCCGTGGCCGCAGGCAACTGATATTTTGGGGAGCGCAGGCGTCTCGCCTGCGGTTTCCGGCGTCCTCGCCGGAAACATTTCAACGGACAAGCAAGTTGTCGGCGCGACGCCGACAACTGCGCCCGAGACGGGAGCGCTCCCCACACTCGCGAATCTTCCCATTCAAAAATGCTGGCCACTCGACGGGGGACGTTTCATCACGCTGCCCTGCGTCGTGACCAAAGACCCCGACACCGGCGAACGCAACGTGGGCATGTATCGCATCCAGATTTACGACGACCGCACCACCGGCATGCACTGGCAGTTGCAGAAAGTCGGCGCACGGCATGGGCGCCGCTATTACGAAACCGGTACGCGCATGCCCGTGAGCATCTTCATCGGCGGCGACCCGGTGTTCACCTTTGCCGCGACCGCGCCGCTGCCGGACGGTCTCGATGAATTTCTCTTAGCCGGCTATCTCCGCAAAAAATCCGTCGAGCTCGTCAAATGCGAGACCAACGACCTCGAAGTCCCGGCCAACGCGGACTTTGTCATCGAAGGTTACGTGGACCCGAAGGAGCCGTTGCGCGAGGAGGGACCGTTCGGCGACCACACCGGTTATTACACGTTGCCCGAGCCGTACCCGGTATTTCACGTCACCACTATCACGCATCGCAAGGACGCGGTGTATCCGGCGACGATTGTCGGCATGCCGCCGATGGAGGATTTTTACATCGGCGGGGCGAGCGTGAAATTGTTCCTGCCGGTATTCAAGATGAACTTCCCGGAAATCGTGGACATCGCGCTTCCCGCGGAGGGCGTGTTTCACAACCTCGTCTTTGTGAGCATCAAAAAGACCTACCCGATGCAGGCTTACAAAATCATGCACGGCCTCTGGGGCATGGGGCAGATGATGTTCACGAAATACATCGTGGTGGTGGACGACGACGTGGACGTGCACAAAACGAGCGAAGTCCTGTTCCGTCTCTGCGCCAACACCGATCCGCAGCGCGACAGCATCTTCACCAAAGGGCCGGCCGACGTGCTCGACCACGCGACGAGTGAAATGGCCAGCGGCAGCAAGCTGGGCATTGACGCCACGAAGAAACTGCCCGGCGAAGGTTTCAAACGCGCGTGGCCGCCGCTGATCAAGATGGATGAAAGCGTAAAGGCGAAGGTGGAAAGACTCTTCGGCTCGTAGCCGACGACGCGAGCGGGCTGCAAATTGAAAGGGCTGAAAGCCCGAAAGAAAATAGCCCAGGGCAAGCGAAGTGAAACGAGCACCGCCCTGGGTCAACGAACAAAATGAATTCAAGCCCTGAAAGGGCGGCAGATTTTTTAGCGCCTGTGAAATGCGAACTCACATATCAGGAGCGTATCGCCGGACTTCTGCTTGGAAGCGCGGTTGGGGACGCGATTGGTTTGCCGACGGAGGGAATGTCAGCGGAGCGAATCGCGCGCTGGTGGCCGGGCGAGGTGCAACACAGGTTTGTATTTGGTCGCGGCATGATGAGCGATGATACGGAGCATGCGGCAATGACGGCGCAGGCTTTGATTGTGGCGGCTGGCGATGTGGAGAAATTTCGGCGAAGTCTCGCTTGGAAATTCCGCTGGTGGTTTCTCGGATTGCCGGCTGGTGTCGGGCTGGCGACGGCGCGGGCTTGCATTCGCCTGTGGTTCGGAGTTTCGCCAGAGCGAAGCGGCGTTTATTCGGCGGGCAATGGGCCGGCGATGCGAAGCGCAGTCATCGGCGCGGCGTTTGCCGATGATATGCTGAAACGGCGGGAGTTTGTCGCGGCTTCGACGCGAATGACGCACACTGATATGCGCGCGGAAACGGCGGCTCTGGCAGTTGCCGAAGCGGCGGCGTGGATTGTGCGCGGTGATTTGCCGGACCCATTTGGCGCCCGACTTCCTGAATTAAGCGAGGACGGCGAGTGGCTTCGTGTATGCGGGTTGCTGGCCGACGGATTGGCCAATGGGCGAAGCGTGAAGCAATTCGCGGAAACGCTCGACCTCAAAACGGCGGTGACGGGATATGCGTTTCACACAGTTCCTGTCGCTGTGTTCGCCTGGCAGCGTCATCGCGGGGATTATCGCGAGACTGTTCAGAGTGTCATCCGCTGCGGCGGCGACACCGACACGACAGCGGCCATTGCGGGTTCGTTGGCGGGTTGTGACGTTGGCCGGGAAGGAATTACCGCCCAGTGGCAGAATAATTTGATTGACTGGCCGCGCTCGAAGAACTGGCTTTGCAGTGTCGCCGGCCGCCTGACGGACGATGAGCCGAAACCCGTTCGTCTTTTCTGGCCGGGCATCATTCCCCGGAATTTGTTTTTTCTTGTTGCCGTGCTCGCGCATGGTGTGCGTAGAATGTTTCCACCGTATTAACCCATAACCAAAGGTCATCCAATGCTCGGTTTACAATTCATCAAAGTTCAACCGACCGTTTACCTGCTTCAGTATCGAAAAGGGCAGGTAGTGCGCGAAGGCGTCGGGCTGTCGTTTTTTTATTACGCGCCCAGCACCTCGCTGGTGGCCGTGCCGCTGGCGAGCGACGACGCGCCGTTCATCTTTGAGGAAGTCACGGCGGATTTTCAGGCCGTTACAATTCAGGGACAAGTCACCTATCGCGTGGCTGACGCCAAGAAGCTCGCAGGGCTTATGAATTTCACACTCAATGCGCGCGGCCAAGGCTACGTCTCGGAAGACCCGCAGAAATTGCCGCAGCGCGTGATCAATACCGTCAACGTGCTGGCGCGGGCCGAATTGCAAAAGCTTCCGCTCCGTGAAGCCATCCGTGCGTCGGATGCGTTGGTGCAGGCGGTGCGGAAAGGTTTGGCGGCTTCTGGCGAAGTGGCGCAGCTCGGTCTGGAAATTCTGGGGCTGAACATTCTCGCCATCAAGCCGACACCTGAAACCGCTCGGGCGCTGGAGGCCGAGACGCGCGAGCAGTTGTTGAAGGAGGCGGACGAGGCGATTTACGCCCGTAGAAATTCGGCAGTCGAACAGGAACGCGCGATAAAAGAGAACGAATTGAACACGGAGATTGCCGTCGAGAACAAGAAACGCCAAATCCGCGAAACGCAGATGGATGCCGAGCGCGCCGTGCAGGAGAAGCAGCACCAAATCACGCAGGCCGACATGGCGGCGAAAGTTTTGCTCGAAGACAAACGCAAGGCGCTCGTCGCACTCGCGGCCACAAACGCAAAAACCGAAGCAGATGCGCGGGCTTATGCCGTCTCGACTTCAATGCAAGCGATCAGCACAGTGGACGCGCGTGTTTTGCAGGCGCTCGCCAGTGTTGGCATGAAGCCGGAACAGTTGATTGCAGTGGCGTTTCAGGAGTTGGCCGGACGCGCCGACAAGATTGGCGAACTGAACATTTCGCCCGACCTGCTGCGCGAACTGATGAGCAAGAAATAATTCCGCGCCATGCAACGGCTGACGGAAAATAAAATCATTCTTGTCACGCGTCCAACGCGCGTGACGGAATTGAAACGTCGCTTCAACACGCGGACTCAGGCGAAATTTTACGTCAGTCATCTGGGGCAGGATTTCTCCGACTACGAACGCGAGGACGAGCATTACGTCAACGCCGTTCGGACCGCGCAGCAGTTGCTCGGCACTTTGGGGCGAGTGCAAATGATTGATCGTTCTTTCCTGCCGAATTTTTCCTTCGGCCCGGAAGACATCGTGATTGTGCTGGGGCAAGACGGCCTGGTGGCGAACACCGTGAAATATCTCAACGGTCAGCCCGTCGTCGGGGTGAATCCAGACCCCGCGCGCTGGGACGGGCAGCTCCTGCCGTTTCGCCTGCCCGATCTCGCGAAAGTCGTTCCCGAAGTCTTGTTGAAGAAGCGTAAAGCCCAATCAGTAACGATGGCGCAAGTGACCTTGAACACGGGCGAGAAACTTTACGCCGTGAATGACTTGTTTGTCGGCCCGCGCACGCATATTTCAGCACGTTACAAAATCACCGTCTGCGGCAAATCAGAAAACCATTCATCGAGTGGCGTGATTATTTCCACCGGTGTCGGCTCGACGGGCTGGTTCAAAAGTTTGTTGGCGGGCGCAGCGGGAATCATGCAAAACCTCGGCACAGATGCCGCCAAGCAAGCCGGTCGGCAGCCAAGGTTTGCCCCGAAAAGTGAATTCGCATGGGATGCCCCCTATCTTTGTTTTACCGTGCGCGAACCTTTTCCAAGCAAGACGACGCAGGCTGGGCTGGTGTTTGGCCGCGTGACAGCCAAGCAACCCCTGCTCATCGAATCACAGATGCCCGAAAATGGCGTCATCTTCAGCGATGGCATCGAGAGCGATTACCTGGAATTTCGTTCAGGCGTCCGTGCGACGATTGCTCCTGCCGACCGGCACGGGTTGCTGGTAATTTGAAAACTTCTGCCGCCCTTTCAGGGCTTGGATAATTTATTGGACGATTTTCCCAGGGCGTCGCTCGCGGACTCGCTTTGCCCTGGGCTATTTTCTTTCAGGCTTTCAGCCCTGGCTCACGCGCCGGGCGGCGGCAGAATTTCCAGCCCGAATTTTTTCGCCATCTCCATCCCGCGCGGGTCGTTGCCGACGTCCATCAGCGTGCCACCTTGGGCTGGAAGTAATCGCGCCGCTCAAGTAAGTTCCGCAAACGATGATGTTGCCGGACAATCCCAACTGGCAGATGACCGTGTTTTTCCTGCTTGCGCTGGCGGTGATGGCATTCGTGATGAAGCTGGTGGCGTTGCTGTTGCCGGCCAAACGTGAAATAGGGCGAAGTGCCATGTCGTGGGTGCTGTTTTCGCCCAACTCGGTCTTGCGCGTGCAGCGGGCAACCGGCGCCGGGCCGGTGGTGCTGCGAATCCTGATGCTGTTTGCCGCTGTGTTGTTGAGTTATTGGGTCTATTGGCGACTGGTCCGTGGTTTTCAAATTCACGGAATTCTCCTGAGCTATCTTGCCGTGCCACTTCTGCTTCTGGTCGGAGAATCGTTCGTTGCCATTATGAACCTGTTCCTGCTGCCCGGTGGCGACCTGCTTCCCGCGCTGCTTTGCCGTCCGTGGGCGGCGCGGAGCATTGCGGATTTTTGGGGCAACCGATGGAATCTTTGGGTCAGCGACTGGTTTCGCTACGTCATCTTCGGCCGATTACGCCGTCGCCCCATGCTCGCGCTGTTCCTGGTCTTTGCGGCTTCCGGCATCCTGCACGAATGCGTGATTAACGTCCCGCTTTACTGTGTCACGGGCAGAATTCTCTTCGGCACGATGATGGTTTACTTCCTCCTTCAAGCGGTCGGCATCCTTGTGGAACGCCATTTCCTGAAAGGTCATCCGCGTTTGATGATGACGTTTGTCTGGCTTGTGGTTTTCGTTCCTTCGCCCTTGGTGCTTAACGAAGGATACCTTCGCGGGCTCCAGCTCTGGCCTGATTCCAACTAGATTTGCATTCACACGCCCGGCGGCACAGGAATTCCAGCCCGAATTTTTTCGCCATCTCCATCACGCGCGGGATGTCCTGCGGTGGTGGCTGCATCAGGGTGATAATTTGCGGATTTGCCTTGCACGCAACACCGGCCTGTCTTTCCATTCGGCGGTCCCAATTCCCGTTATGCACGCTTTTGCCAGAATTCTTTGGTCGCAGTCGAGCAATGTTCTTTCCGGATTAATCCTGATGGCTTTCGTCAGCTCTTTGTCCGCCCAGACTGAACCTGCCAATATCAATGCCGCACCCGCTCCGCTGAATTGGACGACGGAGCAGGACCATCGGAACATGATGGAACAGTTGGGCATCACGAAGTTGCGGCCGGGGCGAAACGGCAATGCCAACGCCACCAGCAACCTTGCCAATTATGATCAGGAAAAAGCCAATCCTTATCCTGATTGGCCGGACGCACTCACGTTGAAGAACGGGCAAAAGGTCACAACTCCCGAAATGTGGTGGAAGCAGCGTCGCCCGGAAATTGTGGAGGACTTCGAGCGCGAAGTCGTCGGACGCATGCCCAAAGATGTTCCCAAGGTGACGTGGACCATTACCACCCAGGCGACGGATCGCGTCGTCGGCAAGCTTCCCGTCGTCGCAAAGCAACTGGTTGGACACGTGGATAATTCCGCCTGTCCCGGCATCAACGTTGATATTCAAATGACGCTCGTGACGCCGGCGAAGGTGAAAGGCCGGGTGCCGGTATTGATGATGTTTGGCGGTTTTGGCGGCAGCGGTTTTCCGCTGCGGCCGGGCGAGACTGAGCCGACGAATCGGTTCAGCGCATTCTTCCGCAACGTCAAATTCGCTGATCCGCCGTCCACGGAACAATTGATCGCCGCGGGCTGGGGTTATGCGACCATCGTCCCCGGCAGCATCCAGGCTGACAACGGCGCGGGATTGACGAAGGGCATCATCGGCTTGTGCAACCAGGGCCAGCCGCGCAAGCCGGACGATTGGGGCGCATTGCGCGCGTGGGCCTGGGGCGCGGCGCGCGGTCTCGATTATCTGGAAACCGATCCGACGGTTGACGCGAAACACGTGGGCATCGAGGGCGTCTCGCGTTTTGGCAAAGCGGCGTTGGTCACGATGGCGTTTGAACCGCGTTTTGCGATGGTGCTGGCCGGTTCTTCCGGCGAAGGCGGAGCGAAACCGCACCGCCGCGATTTCGGCGAAGCGGTGGAGAATCTGACGGGTTCGGGTGAATATCATTGGATGGCGGGCAACTTTTTGAAATACGGGGCTGAGGAAGCGACATTTGGCAGAAAGACCGCGAATGATTTGCCCGTGGACGCGCCTGAATTGATCGCCTTGTGTGCGCCGCGTCCGACGTTCATCAGCTACGGCGTGCCCGAAAAAGGCGACGCCAACTGGCTTGATCATCAGGGCAGTTACATGGCCACCGTCGCCGCCGGCCCGGTGTTCCATTTGTTGGGGGCAAAAGACATCGGCGATACCAACGATTATCGCGTCGCTAAAATGCCGCCGGTGAACACCGGCCTGCTCGATGGCGAACTCGCCTGGCGTCAGCACGACGGCGGACACGAGGATCGCTCGAATATGAAATCCTTCATCGAGTGGGCGAACAAACTCATGAACTACGCGCCGCCGCCTGCTGCGCCAGCGAAATGATCCGGGTCAACCCTGCAATTCCAGCCCGAATTTTTCGCAATCTGCATCACGCGCGGGATGTCCCGCTGTTGCTGCGGCGTAAGCGCGCCGATCTGGGACGATTTCACGGGTTTACCGGCGCGGGTTTGCCCTGCCGCAAAGCAGGCAGCCAGGCGTTGTAGCGGCGCTGGTTGTAAAACGCCTGCGTACCGTGGCTGTCTTGATGGCCGGATTTGGGCAAAATCACCACTTCCTTGGGTGAACGGATTTGATTCACCGCGGCCAGGACGCCCGCCGGCGGGCAGGTTTCGTCAATCAGCCCGAGGCCGACCAGCACCGGACATTGGATGTGCGGCGTGAAATTCGCGGTGTCGTAATACCGGCTGGCTTCATGCACTTTTTGGGCATCCTTGCCGGCGGTACAGTCATACCATTGCGGCCAGCCACCCTTGCGGCCGGCTTCGGGTCCGAGCATGTCGCATCCCGCCGGCACCAGGGCCAGGGCCGCCGTGATTTTTTGGGGATGCAAACCGGCGATCATCAACGTCTGTTGCCCGCCCTGGCTGTCACCCATGACCACCAGCGTTTTGCCGTCCCAATCCGGACGCTGCGTCAGATATTCGATCGCCCGGTAATCGGAGAGATACATCCTGAGAAAATAACTGGTGTCCTGGTCGTCGTTGCCGATCGCCCAGTAATCCTTAAGCGGTCCGGCAAACTGGTCCTTGTAAAACGACTCCAGCCCGTCAATGGGCAGGTCATGCGCTTCGATGTTCAACACCAGCCAGCCTTCCGTGGCGCGGTCGGTCACCCAGCCTTTTTGCAGCGGGTAAACGCCGGCCCATTGCACAATCAGCAAGGCCGGAAATTTCGCACCCGTCGCGGGCCGGGCGAGCTGTCCCTGAATGTGCGTTCCCCGGATGTTGTCCATGGTGATCTTCCAATAGGAGAGGTTGGTCCTGCCGATGTCCATGCTCTCGAGTTTCGGATTGGCCGGAACTTTCCCGAGTTCCTTGAGCTTGGCCTGCCAGAACGCGTCGAAATCGGCCGGCCGGGGCGAAGAAAGAGCGATGCGACCCGGCGCCGCCACCGCGCCGCCCGTGGTCCGGAGTTCCCGGCCCGCATCCGTTTTCGCTTTCACCTCCACCAACATCGTGCCCGGGGCGTCAAAGGTTGTTTCCAGACCGGCGACCCCGTTGCTGAAGCTCAAGTCTCCCTGTCCGGCATCCGTCAACTCCCCTTTTAAAAAACGGTAATGCGCCGACGGCGGATTGGAGTCGCCTTTCCATTCGACCTGCCAATGGACCGTTTCACCGACCTGGTAAATGCCATTGGTCTGATCCGGAGCGACGACCAATTGTTGTCCAAGGCAGAGGTTGGCGGCGGCCAGGGTAACCACCGCAAAGTTGAGGGCATTGAAGAATTTGGATCGCATGACGCCATTATGCAAAACCCTCTTGTTTGCGCCAGAGCAGAGTCTCTTCGCCGGCGGAATGATGGCGCAAACTGGTCTTATTTTTTCACTCGACGACGCTCGAACCGCGGCTAGGATATGCGGCACAACCACCATCGAAAGTCCCTGCGCGAATGCATAAACCCATGAACCTACAGAGAATCCCATGAGCAACGAAAATCAGAAATGTCCAGTTTTGGAAAGAGCCGTTTACGGGTTTGGTGATCTGGCCTCCTGCCTGTTCTGGCAGACCATCACGTTGTATCTGCTTTTCTTTTATACCGATGTGTTCGGCATGAGCGCCGCCGCCGCCGGCATCATGATCGGGGTTTCCCGGCTATTGGATGCTTTTTTTGACGTGGTCATCGGCATGACTGCGGACCGGACCAAAACCCGGTGGGGCAAGTTCCGGCCTTATTTGTTGTGGATGGCGGTTCCGCTGGCGGTTTCGGCGATCCTGGCCTTTACGACACCAGCCTTTGGCGGCGCGGCGAAAATGGTTTACGCCTATGTCACCTTCATCTTTTTCATGTTCATGTATTCGGCCATCAACATTCCCTACACGGCCATGCTGGGGGTCATCAGCGGGGATCCGATCGAAAGAACGAGCGCCTCGTCCTTTAAATTCATCGGTGCTTATGTGGGTGGTTTTATCGTTTCCGCCACGGCCTTGCCGATGGCCCGGTATTTCGGGCACGACGGCGCCGACCCCCAGAAGGGCTGGCATATGACGCTGCTGATTTACGGCGTGGCGGTGGTCATCCTCTTCTGGATCACGTTCCTGATGACGCACGAACGCATCCAACCCATTGCCAAGGAAAAGACCTCCATTGCCCGGGATTTGGGTGATCTGACCCAAAATGTGCCCTGGATGCTGTTGTTTGCCGCGACGATTCTTTTCATCCTCTTCGTTTGCATCCGCATGAGTGTGACCACCCACTATTTCAAGTATTACATTGGCGAACAGGAAGTGACCCTCTTTGGCACCACCCACAAATATGGCTTTGAAGTGCTGGCGTCCGCGTTTAACACCATCGGACAGGCGCTGGCCATATTGGGCGTGATTCTGGTTCCGTGGTTCGCCAAAGTCTGCGGGCGAAAGAATGCGTTGATCATTCTTTTTGTCGCCGCCTTGATTTGCACCGGCTCGTTCTATTTCTTCAAGCCGGAAAACCTGGTGCTGATTTTCGCCTTCCAGACCGTCGGCTCGCTGGTGGGCGGTCCCATTTCCGCGCTGCTATGGGTGTTGTACGCCGACACCGCCGACTATTCCGAATGGAAGACCGGCCGCCGGGCCACCGGCCTCGTGTTCTCGGCTTCCATCATGTCGAACAAACTGGGCTGGACCATTGGCAGTGTGATAGCGGGCGTGATCCTTGCGTCAACCGGATTCGTGGCCAATGTCGTTCAAAATGTGGATGTCCAGAATGGTCTGAAAAACATGATGAGCATCATCCCAACCGGCATCGGACTGGTCGCCTTGATCGTTCTCCTGTTCTACAAACTGGATGAACCGACCATGAAAAAGATCAAAGCGGACCTGGATGAAAGACGCAAGGCGAACGAAGCCGGCCCGGCGACAACGTAACGGATTCCAATCGCCGCAAAGACCGAAAGATTACAGGGTATGACCTTGATTTTTTTGGCGCGCACGGCAGTAAAATATTTTTGTTTCCCATTTAACCACTAACCAGGACAAAAAGATGAAGACTACAATTATTGGCGAAGCCCTGCCCAACATACCGTGGGAAGACAAACCCGAAGGTTGCCTCGATGTGCTGTGGCGATACAGCGGCAATCCCATACTGGATTGGAACCCGATTCCCAAGGCGGCGCGCATTTACAACAGCGCGGTGCTGCCGCATAAAAATGAATTCGTCGGGGTCTTCCGGGCCGACCAGAAAAACGGGCGGGCGACGTTGTTTTTCGGCAAAAGCAAGGACGCCCTCCAATGGAAAATCGGTCCCGACCCGATCCAGTGGGTGGACGAAAAGGGAAAACCCAATCCGACCAGCTACGCCTACGACCCGAGGTTCGTCCGGATTGACGGCACCTGCTACATCGTCTGGTGCGACGACATGCACGGGGCGTCCATCGGCCTGGGCCGGACCACCGATTTCAAGACGTTCATCCGCATGCCAAACCCGCTGATGCCCTTCAACCGGAACGGCGTTCTATTCCCGAGAAAAATCAATGGCAAGTATCTGCTGTTGAGCCGGCCCAGCGACAGCGCCCATACGCCTTTCGGCGACATCTACATGAGCGAAAGCCCGGACCTGATTTATTGGGGCAATCACAAGCACGTCATGGGCAAGGGCGGCAGCGGCTGGTGGCAGGGCACAAAAATCGGCGCCGGCCCGATTCCGATTGAAACCACGGAAGGCTGGCTGTTGTTCTACCATGGCGTTTCGGGAACGTGCAACGGCTTCGTTTACAGCTTTGGCGCGGCGATCCTGGACATCAACAAACCCTGGAAAGTGCTGTACCGGACCCGCGATTATCTGCTCACGCCGGAGAAGCCGTATGAGACCACCGGCTTTGTGCCGAACGTGACGTTCCCCTGTGCGAACCTGTATGACGCTCCGACGGGCCGCATCGCCATCTATTACGGCGCCGCCGACACCTGCACCGCCATCGCCTTTTCGCAGGTGGACAAATTGATCAGTTACATCAAGAAGAACTCGGAAGTCTGACCGCATCACAAGCCAACAACCCATTCCAAAGGACTCAAATGGCACAGGAAACGACGGCTAATGATTCAGGCCAGTTGGTGCGAGACCGCGTGCCGGTTCCTACCAAAATGGCCTATAGCCTCGGAACCGCGTTGGACATGTGGGGGCTTTGGTTGTATCCGAGCGTTGGCTTCGCGGTGTTTAGTATCTATCTGGGGGTTGACGCCAAGTGGGTCGGCCTGGCGATGACCTTAATCCGTCTTTACGACGCGTTTTCCGACCCGTGGATGGGCTGGATATCGGACAATGTCCGGACCAAATTCGGCCGCCGGCGCCCCTTCATTTTAATCGCGGGCGTTTTGTGTGGTCTGGGGCTGCCGATCTTGTTTTCGGTCTCGCCTTCCTGGTCGGACAAGACCTTTCTAGGCGTATCGGCTGTTTTCTGGTTCATGATTTTCTCGAACATGATTTACATCCCCATCTTCAGCGCCTTCACCGTGCCGTTTAACAGTCTGGCGAATGAGCTGACCCCTGATTATGAGGAGCGGACTTCGATCATGACCTACCGGAGCGCGATGCAGAAGGTCTTCGAGGTGGCCACATTTTACGCGCTGCGATTTACGAATCTCGCGTGTTTCCTTATCCCCGGGACCAACAAGCACAACGTCCTGCGCGGCATGCAGGTTTATACCTGCATTCTCGGCGTCGTCATGGCGGTTTTTGCCATCATCATCTTCCTGCGGGTCAAGGAACGTTATTATGAAAAACTCGTGGTGAAGAGCCAGGAACACATCTCGCTGAAAAGCGCCCTTTATGAAACGCTTACCTGCCGGCCGTTCCTGTTCATGCTGCTGGTGGGCGCCTCTTTCAACCTGGGCACGAGCATGCTGGGCACCCTGGGGTATTACGCAACGGTCTATTATGTCTGCGCCGGCAATCAGGCCCTCGGCAACGACTGGAATTTCTGGATGGGCCTGGCATTTATGTTCGGCGGGCTTATCGGGGCTCCGGTCCTTAACCGGGTCGCGTATTATTTTGGCAAACGCAATGCGCTGATTGTTACCGCCTGTATCGGCATCATCGCTTACGCCGGGTCCTGGTATCTCTACACCCCCCATATCCAGTGGCTGCAAACAGTCGCCTCCGGGCTGATGGGACTTACCGCCTCGGGCCTTTGGATGCTGTATGGTTCAATCTGTGCCGACGTCATCGATTACGATGAGCTTCATACCGGCAAACGACGCGAGGGCTCGTTTACTTCCTGTGGGACGTATATTCTCAAACTGGGCAACGCGTTGGGAGGTTTCCTGGCGGGATACATTATTAGCAGCGTTGGCGGTAATGCGGCTCTCCAGTCGGGAACCCCCGAGACAATTCTTCGGATTCGCATCATGCTTGCCGCCATCCCGATTGTCGGGATGGTCCTAGTGATAGCCTTTATTTTACAAGTGCCGCTGACAAAAAAGATTTGCGAGGAAATCCGGCTGAAACTCGAAGCGCGCCGGGGCAAAGTTTAACCATCAAATTAGACAAACAGGTAAATTATGAAATTCGGATATTTTGACGATCAAGCGAAGGAATACGTGATTGAGCGGCCCGATACGCCGCGGTCCTGGGCCAATTATCTCGGCTCCAAGGAATACGGCGCCATCATCACCAACAACGGCGGCGGCTACAGCTTCCACATGTCGGCGGCGCAGGGACGACTCATGCGGCTGCGATTCGACGACGTCCCGACCGACCAGCCGGGCCGGTATATTTACCTCCGCGACAAGGAATCCGGCGATTACTGGTCCAATGCCTGGCAGCCCGTGGGCAAACCGCTCGACCAGTACAAAACCACCTGCCGGCACGGCACGGCCTACACCATCATCAATTCCCGGTATTCCAAGATCGAAACGGAAACCGCCTATTTCGTTCCGCTGGGCAAACGTTTCGAATGCTGGCTGCTCAAGGTCACCAACCGGGACGCGGTCAAACGAAATCTGAGCCTGTTCACCTTCGTCGAGTACCCGAACTCCGGGCACGTCTTCAACGACTTCCTCAACCTGCAATACTCGCACGGCATCGTGAAGATGGATTTCGTGGACGGCATCATCGACTACGGCAGCTCCGTCCTCATCAGCGACCAGATCAACCGGTCGTTTCTGGCGTTCGTGGGCGGCAACATTGTTGGCTTCGACACCGACCGCGATGTGTTCATCACCCCGTATCGCGGCTACGCGAATCCCATGGTCGTTGAAAAAGGCCAGTGCATGGGCTCAAAGGCCTTTGGCGACGACGGCTGCGGCTCCATCCAGATTGACATCGAACTCGAACCGGGCGAGACGAAGGAGTTGGTCGTCCTGATGGGCGTCGGCAAGGCGGCGGTCGAAGGCAAAAGGACCGTCAAACAGTTCGGCGACATCGCCAGGGTCAAAGCCGAGTTTGAAAAGCTCCGCCAATACTGGCACCACCGCATCGAGGGCTTGAGCGTCGTCACGCCGGACCCGCAATTCAACAGCATGATGAACATGTGGAGCCCGTTCAACTGCCTCATGACCTTCGCCTGGTCGAGAATGGCCAGCCTCATCTACAGCGGCGAACGCGACGGGCTGGGTTATCGTGATACCGTCCAGGATTTCATGGGCGTCATGCAAATCATCCCGGCTGAGGCGAAACAACGGCTCGAGCTGATGATCACCGGCCAGGGCTCCAGCGGCGGCGCCATGCCCATCGTCATGGCCTTCACGCACAAACCGGGCAGGGAAAAGATGCCTCCGGAAGATGAATACCGCTCCGACGACTGCCTGTGGCTGTTCAACGCGATTCCCGCCTACGTCAAGGAAACGGGCGACATCGCCTTTTACAACAAGGTCCTGCCTTACGCTGACAAGGGCAAGGCGACCGTGCTCGGCCATCTGCGGCGGGCCATTGAATTCAATCTCAAACGCACGGGCCAGCACGGCCTGCCCAGCGGCCTGTTCGCCGACTGGAACGATTGCCTGCGGCTGGGCACCAAGGGCACCTCGGTGTTTGTCGCCCTGCAGGTGCGTTACGGCCTGACCGTTTATATCGAGATATGCGAGATGCTCGGCAAGACCGCCGATATCAAATGGGCGAGGCAGCAGCTCGAAATCATTGACCGGAAGCTCGACAAATCCGGGTGGGACGGCAAATGGTACGTCCGCGCCTACAAGCAGACCGGCGAGAAAATCGGTTCGCACGAAAACAAGCACGGTCAGATTTATCTCAACACGCAATCCTGGGGCGTCATCAGCGGCCACGCCGATAAAAAGCGCGCCGAGCAGGCGATGGAATCGGTGAATGAAAAGCTCGCCACGGATTACGGCCTGATGCTGTGCGCGCCGCCGTACGAAAACATGCCCTGCGCGGAAATCCGTTCGATTGTGTTCAACAAGGGCGTCAAGGAAAACTGCGGTATTTTCAACCACACACAGGGCTGGGCGGTGATGGCGGAAACGATGCTCGGTCACGGCGACCGCGCGTTCAAATATTTCCGCAGCTCCATGCCGGCCTCATTCAACGAAAAGGCCGAGATCCGCGGCAGTGAGCCCTACGTCTATTCGCAATACACCCACAGCATTTTCAGCAAGCGCACCGGCGCTTCGCGCGTCCCCTGGCTTACCGGCGCCGCCACCTGGGCTTACTACGCCGCGACCCAATACATCCTGGGCATCCGGCCCGACCACGACGGCCTGCGCATTGATCCCTGCATTCCCGCCGCGTGGAAGGGATTCACCGCCACGCGCCGGTTCCGGAACAAGACGCTGAACATCAAGGTGGTGAACCGCGCCGGCGTCCAGAAAGGCGTCAAAAAAATCACACTCAACGGCCAGCCCATTGCCGGCAACCTGATTCCCGTTGCCAAAATGAAACAAGAGAACGACGTTCTGGTTCAGATGGAGTAATACAAATCCCGTTCCCCAAGATAGCTGGTGGCGGGTGTGGCGCGAATCACTGACAAAGCTTGGTCGCGATTGCCTGCAATTCAGCAACGGCAATTTGGTATTGAGTCAATCCACCCGGCCCGTAAGGTAAGGTCCTCAAGTAGCCCTTTGGGGTCTTTTCACGGGGAGTCAGCGCGGGATTTCCAATAACCGCCTCGAATTTGGCTTTGGCACTAGCGCTCTTGTGAGCAACTGCGTTTCGAAGAAGATGATATTTCTTCAGGGTTGCTTTTTCGTTATCATCCAAAAGCGAAAACGGTTCGCCGTTATGTAGGAATCGCTTTGCCCTCGGAATCGCATATTCGGGAAAAGGCAACCAATCGAGATAAGACTTTCCTTCAAAGACAACTTCCTGTGCCTTGGTGGCCGGCATAACACGGAAACTTCGCCGAATCGTGGGAAGAGACGATTTATGCGTTCCTGAAAATAATCCTACAAAAAGATTTTCTAAAAGCGCCTCAAACTCGGTAAAAGCATCCAAAAAAAGTCCGGCATAAACCTGCTCAACGTCATCTACGGAAAGTTGTCCTGTCTGCCAACGGCTTTGCCGGCCCGGTTCTTCTCTTTGCGATCTCTGCGTTCTCTTGCGGCTAATGAGAAATTTCCCGCCGGTTCAGGCCGCTTCCGGCACCAGGTCAATCTGCAGGTTCGCGCCCAAGGCCCGGGCCACCTTTTCCAGCGTGCCCAGCGTAAGATTGGCGTCGAAACGTTCGAGCCGGCTGACGTTGGCCTGCCGCGTGCCAATGGCTTTGGCCAAGTCCGACTGCGTCATGCCGCGCCGCTGCCGCAACTTGATGATCTGGAGAACCAGTTCGATGCGCTTGTCCTCGGCGTCGTAGGCGGCTCGGAATTCCGGGTTTTGCAGCTTGCGCTTCAGGCTGTCGTCCAGATCGGCGTGCGCCCGGTTATTCGATGCCGGCATGCGGCGGCGGTTCGCAGTTTTCATAGTAATCTCGCATTCTTTTGGCCCGGCTGATTTCAGCGGGCGATGTCTTGTCGGTCTTTTTCAAATAGCCATGCGTGAAGATCAGGCGGTCACCCCGGCAATAGAAAAAGAACGAGCGATGCTCGCCCGCCCGCAGGGAAAGCCGCAGTTCAAACATGCCGTCGTCCAGATGTTTCGCATAAGGCGGCCGCCGCAATTCGTCGTGCGCGGCCAGTCGCTTGGCCCAGGCCAGAACCTTTGCCTGATCCTTCGCCGGCAGCTCTTCCAGGCCGTCCAGGAACGGAATCCGTCCGTTTTCCAACCGGACACAACCAAGCGACAGGTTCATTGTATATCCTATATGATATATTGTCAACCGCCCGAGAAGGCGTCAGCCCCAAAGACTTGCAGTTTCAGTTTTCCCCAATACTGCCACGAACAGCCGCACCTGCGCCGAACGCATTTATGGCTCAACTGAAATTCAGCTCTCGAATGTGAATTGAGCGCCTCTCATCAGCACTTTGCTTCAGCGATGTCGGCACGTTCAGGATTGTCCAGCAATGGTGCGCGGTCACAAAACGCAGCCTGCCATTGAACCGCCATCCGGCTTTTGCGCCCGGCAGGCCATGACCCGGCAAAAAATCCGCGGATTTTTTGCTTGCTGTGGCGCGGCGCATCACGGAAGCTTTGTCCCCGACTAAAGAACAAACAGCAGCAAATCCAAAGGATATTTATGCAAAAAGCAAAACGTTTAATGTACTACTCGGCCACCTGTTTCATCGCGTTGCTGGCCTGTTTTCTGATCACCGGTTGCCATTCGGCGCCACCAGCCAAATCCACGACGGCAACCACTGTCGTTACGCCGCTCCCGGCGGCACCCATGCCGAAGGACACCCCCGCGCCGACCGTAGCGGCACCCGCTCCCGCTCCCGCGCCGGCGGCCGCAGCGCCCGAGAACGCCGCTCCCACGCCGGTGCCACCACCGGTTCGCATCAAGGCCGGATCATCCAGCTCCTTTAAAGATTCCGACGGCAATGTCTGGCTGCCCGACCAGGGATTTGCCGACGGGGAAACCACGGAGCGGGCCGAGGACTTGCAAATCGCAAACACCAAGGACCCGGCGCTCTATCGCTCGGAACATTACAGCATGACCTCGTTTTCGTACCCGGTTCCCAATGGCAAATATCTGGTGAAATTGCATTTCGCCGAAACCTACGACGGGATCAGCGGGCCGGGCGGACGGGTGTTTACGTTCAATGTCGGGGGCCACGAATTCAAGGATTTTGATGTCTGGGCCAAGGCCGGCGGCGGCCAGCGCGCTTACATTGAATCCGTCAATGTGGAAGTCACCGACGGCAAGCTGAACATCACCTTCACCGCCCAGGAGGAAAATCCCGAAATCAACGGGATCGAAATCCTGCCGGCGCCCTGAGCAGCGGGCCGGCTTCCGGCGATTACGCCGGGCGGGATTGCAGATTTTTCTGCCCTTTTGACAACTGTCATCGTGCCGTGGCTTCGAGGCCCACGGGGTGGCCGCGCCTTGCCAGGAGTTGTCGGCAACCTGGCTGCAAGTTGCCGTTACCGGGCGGAGCCCAACGCGGACAGACCGGTCGTACCCCCGGCAAAGGAGTTGCCCGCCGCATCTCCCTGCGGCAAACTTTACTGGCATGACCGGAGTCGGCACCCCAATTGATTCTTTGCGGCTCAGCGGCCGCGAACTGCGGCGGCTGGGTTTGGTGCTGGCTTTGTCCCTGGTGTTGCATCTGGCGGGGTGGGGTGGCTATGAGGCCGGCACAAAATTCGGCTGGTGGCAGCAATGGCACTGGCCAGACTGGTTGCCCCGGCTGGCCATCCTGAAAGTCAAGCCGTTCCCACCGCCCAACAACGAGCCGCAACTGACCTTCGTGGAAGTGCCCCAGCCGTCCACCGAAGCGCCCCAGACGGCGAAATATTATTCCAGCCAGAATTCCCGCGCCGCCGACCCGACCAAGGGAGACAAAAGCGTCCCCCAGTTGAACGGCAAACAGACCGAGGTCGTCAAGACCGAGAACGTGCCGCGCCCGGACTTCAACAAGCTGCAACCGGCCGCACCCCCGCAGCCGCAAAAAACGGCAGCGGCGACCGAGCCGGGCGATTTGACGCTGGGCAAGCCGGACACTGCGCCGTCCCAGGAGCAACCGCGGCCGCGCACCGTCAAACAGGCGCTCGCGCAGCAAGCACACCGTCTGCCCGGCCCGCAGATGCAGCAGGAAGGCGGGATGCACCGCCAGGCGCTCGTCCCGTCCCTGGATGTAAAGTCGACGCCGTTCGGCGCGTATGACGCGGCGCTGGTCGAGGCCGTGACACAGCGCTGGTATGATTTGCTGGACAGCCAGCAGTTTGCGATGGATCGGACGGGCAAGGTGACGCTGCGATTTCACTTGAATTACGACGGCACCATCACTGATATGAATGTTTTGCAAAACACGGTCGGCGACCTGCTCGGTTATGTTTGTCAAAAGGCCATCAGCGATCCGGCGCCGTTCGCGCCCTGGCCGGGCGACATGCGCCGGATGGTCGGCGAGAATTATCGCGAAATCACGTTCACGTTTTATTATTACTGACCGCGGCGGACGCCGGGCGGCGAAAAAATATTATGGAAATACTGATTTATCTCATGCTGGGACTGACTTCGGTCGTCGGATTGGCGTTCATTGTCGAGCGCGCGCTGACGTTGCGCTGGGCCAGGGTCGTGCCGCCGGACATCACCGACACGCTCGCGGCCTGCAAATCGCGTGACGACGTGAAGGCGCTTCGCCGTGTCTGCGGACAAAAGCCGTCACCCCTCGGACGCCTGCTGCTGCTCGCCGCCGACCATCTGGACTGGCCGAAGGACGAAAACACGGAGGCGCTGCAGACCGCCGCGCGGCATGAAATCGTCCGGCTCGAACGCGGCCTGGTCGTGCTCGAAATCATTGTCGGCATCGCCCCGTTACTCGGCCTGATCGGCACCATCGCGGGCATGATGTCCGTGTTCGGTGATCTCGGCCAGACCGGCCTGAACGACGCCGCCAAGCTGGCCCAGGGCATTGCGCTGATTTTGCGGGCAACGCTGATTGGCCTGCTCATTGCCATTCCCTCACTCATCGCCTGGAGTTATTTCAGCAAAAAGGTCGAGGTGCTCGCCGTGGAAATGGAGGCGCTCTGCGACGACTTCATCCGGCGGCAATACAGCGCAGGCTCTGGCGTCCCGGGTCCGGGACCTCGCGCCTCCGCTCCCGCATTGCCTCCCCCGCTGGAGACCAAACCCCAGACGCCTGCCGCCAAAAAATAATGCGCTTCCTCATCCACAAACGTCGCAACACGCCCACCGTCATCATCGTCGCGCTGGTGGACGTGCTCATCGTGCTGCTGATTTTTTTGATGGTGACGACGACGTTCAAGCAACAGTCGGCCTTGAAGCTGACGCTGCCCGAATCGTCGCAGGCCAAAAAATCCGGCGCGAACGACAATCCGCCGCTCGTCGTGAGCATTGACACCAACGGGGTTTATTACTTGGACAAGCTGCCGAAGACATTCGAGCAATTGAAGGCCGAATTAATGTCACGGGCGGCCAAAAATCCGCAATTGGTGCTGGCCATCAACGCCGACGAAAAGGCCCCGTGGGGGAAGGTCGTAAAAATCCGCGACGCCGCCGCCGAGGCGAAAATCAAATCTCTCGTCGCCTACACCAAGGAAGCGCCCAAGCAGTAGAACGGCCGGCGTGTCAGGAGCCGGTCATCGGGTGAGGAAACCGGGCTGGAATTTCCCCGCGGCCGGCTCGTTTGATCTGAATTGCGATCATCCCATCAATCCTTCCGCAGCCGGCGGCCGGCGCCGCGGCCGGCAATAGAAAACCAGGCAACCCGCCAAGGTCACCAGGGAAATAACGGCGCCGAGACAAAATCGCCGGTCCTGATAAACCAGTTTCACGCGGTGCGCGCCGGCGGGGATGGCAAAGGCTTGGAAGGCGTAATTGGCCGGCCACAACCGCGTTGGTCGCCCGTCCACATAGGCCCGCCAGGGATGATAATACATTTGCGCCGCCACCAGCAGGGTCGGCGACGCAGCCTTGACCTCGGCCTCGATACGCTGCGCGGAATAACCGGCGGCCGAAATTTTCACCGTGGTTTCGTTGCTTGCCGTGATGAAGGGCTTTGCCTCCGCGGGCAGGCAGACCTCCCGGCGCGGATTGAAATTCGCGTTGGTGAACATCTGCACGGCGGCCAGATCGTCGGTGAACACCGGTTTTTGTCCGCCGGTCAGCAGCGGCATGCCGCCGGCACGCGGGATCCATTCGCAATGGTTGGTTTCCACGACGAGAATTTCGGACACGCCGATGAGGTCCAGCAGCGGGTCGGGCGTGGAGCTGTTGTAGCAGGTGTAAAACAGCGCGGCATACCGGCCCAGGTAGAGCGGGAAGAACCCGTCGCAAGCAGGAAGGTCATCGAGCAGGTTGCAATTGCAGGCGAGCATGAAACGCCGCCCGAGGTAGTCGGTTTTGACGTTGGGAAGAAACAAATGGCCGAACGTGGCGCCCGTGGTGAAAGGGACCATCGCCCGGGCCCCGCCAAAACGCGGCGCCGGCAGCGGGCGCGACAGGCCGGGTTCATAAATCGTCCGGCTCACCGTTTGCGGCCGGGGCGCCTGCTGATATAAGTCCAGCCAGACCAGCGACAGGAGCAGCAGTTGCCACAGCCGGCGCGAGGCGGGGGCAGTCGTCTTTTTGACGAGCCACCAGCCCGCGACCACGGCCGTAAAGAAAACCGCGCGGAAAAGACCGTTCCACCATACGGCGATCCGGTCGTCCGCGGGCCGGGACCGCCAATTCCACCAGAGGATGACCAGAATCAACGCCGTCACCGCGGTCCAGATCAGACCCCAAGTTCCACCCCGCCGGTTGTTTTTTTCTGCGATATCCGGCTGCTTTTCCGTCAGGCTCCAGGCGGCCAACAACGGCAAAACGAACACCGGCAGGATCACAAATTTGATTGGAAAACGCATCACGCCGATAATTTTCACGTGCCGCGACAGCCAGCCGTAAACCGGCGTTGCGTCACCCAGCGCCAGAACGAGGCAAATCCCGGTCAGAGCGGCCAGCAGCCAGACCCGTCCCTGCCGTCGCCTCAGCGCGCCCAACGCCAGCACCACGGTGGCCACACCCAGGTAATAGGAATTGGTCCAGAACTGGTTGTCCTGCATGAAGACGCCCTGATACGAGCGGCAATGGAACAGCGGCACGAAGAAGTTGGCCCAGCCGGTCAACGGCATGGGCCAGAGGGTCGCGGAAATACTTTCCTGGTGCCGCGAGTAATTCAGCAGGTCAAAAAAGGGAAGCAATTGCACGGCAGAAAGGCCGCTGACCAACAGGACGACTAGGCCGGCCCGCCAGATGGTTTTCCCCCGCTGACCATTCCCGCGAATGACTTCAAACCCGGTCAACGCGCCCAGCAACACCCAGGTCAACAGGGTGACTTCGGTGCCGCCGGAGAGCATCTGCATTGCGCCGGCGACCGCCGCCGGAACGAGCGTCCGGCCCCCTTCACGCCACGCGCGTTCGGTGAGCCACACCACCCACGGCATCCAGCCCAGCCCGGCCACTGTCGCCGGCCACATCAGGCTGTTGAACATGAGTCCGTTGAAGGCGAAAACGATTCCGGCAAAGGCGGCGGCCGGGCGGTTTTGCGTCCAGCGGTGCGCGAGCAAAAACATGCCCAGCCCGCCCCAGAACAGGTGTAACAGGCAAAACACCCCCAGCGACCAGGAGAGCGGAAACAACAGATAAAACAAGGCCGGCGGATAAAGCACCTGGGTGTTCCATTGCGCCAGGAAGGGAATGCCGCAGTTGCTCAACGGGTTCCACAACGGCAACTCGCCGCGCCAGAAGCTTTCGCGCAGGTGATACGCGATCGGGTAGGAAAAAAGGCCGAAGTCCCGGTAAACAAACGTCTGGAGTCCAAGAATGATCTGGGGATAGGACGCCAGCGTCAACAAGGCGAGCAGCACGGCAAAGCAGCGCGGCGTCAACCAATCGTCGCGGTCCGCGCTGGCTGGGTTTGCCGCCGGTTTGCTGGATAACGGCATCTGCAACACTATGCGGGAACCGATTTCCAACCCAAGCCAAAAAATCCGCGGCATGTTGGACAGACTTACACTTGCCTACAATCTCAGGAGAAAGTGACTTTGCCGGTCCTGTCGCCGTGGAAGCGTCACTTGCCGAAAATCACTCCGGGAGCTAGATTATTGACCATCAGTAAATGAAATTCATCGGCACAATTCTGTTCAGTGTGTCTGTTTTGTGCAGTGTGAGTTCTGCCCTGGCCCAGACCTGGACGCAAACCTCTGCACCAAGCACAAATTGGGCCTCCGTCGCTTCCTCGGCAGATGGAACCAAATTGGTGGCGGTAGCCTATTCGGGCGGCATTTGGGTCTCCACTGATTCCGGCGGCACTTGGATGCAAACCTGCGCACCCCAATCGAGTTGGCTTCGGGTAGCTTCTTCGGCGGATGGAGTTGGATTGGCAGCCATCGGGTGGCCAATGCCAATTGTGGGACCGCTCCTTTCTTACACAGGCTCTTTTTACTCTTCGACAAATTCAGGGGCCACTTGGATTTCGAACAATGTGCCCAGCGTGTCAAGTTCGGAAGCAACGTCGTATTCGCTGGCCTCATCGGCAGACGGTCGGATGCTGGCGGCATTGATTACATACAGCTTGGAAGGCAGCGTGCTTTTCACTTCAACAAATTCAGGAGCTGCGTGGATAACAAATAATCTGCCCAAAGGGTCCTGGAATTCGGTCGCTTTCTCGGCTGATGGAACCAGACTGATTGTCGGGGGCTTTAGAATTTTGGTTTCAACCAATTCGGGGAATAGCTGGATGTTGACAAATTCCCTTGCCGCGTCGTGCGTCGTTTGCTCGGCGGACGGTGCCAAGTGCGCTGCCATCAGTGGCAGTTCCCTCACCGGACCACGGATCTATGTTTCCACCAATTCAGGCGCAGGGTGGGTCCAAACCGGTGCGCCTTCCTCCAACTGGCTCGCTCTGGCTTCTTCGGCTGATGGTTCCCGGCTGGCAGCCGTAGCCGGCAAAAGCAGTCAGGTCCAGCTCAATCCGGTTGTCAACGGCCCGATTTATACTTCTGTGGATGGAGGGGGAACTTGGGTCTCCAACCATGTGGCGATGCATAATTGGATCTCTGTCGCCGCTTCGGCGGACGGATGCAAATTGGTCGCCGCTGACGCCGGCCCACGCAGCACGAACGCCCCGGGGACGACTGTTGGCGGTGGGATTTGGACTGCGCAAATTTCACCAACGCCTTCGCTGAACCTCACGCCGGCCAACGGCAATCTCACGGTTTCCTGGATTGTGCCCTCGACGAATTTCGCGATGCAGCAAAGTTCGGATTTGAGCAGTTGGCTGGACATGACGAACACACCGGTGCTGAACCTCACGAATTTGCAGGACGAAGTGATTTTGTCGCCAACCGGCAGCAGCGTTTTCTACCGGCTCAAAACGCCGTGAAAAAGGTGATGTAGCACCCGCGTATCGCGGGTTCAATTCGGCGTCCCGCCGAATTGCGCAGCGTGAATACGACTTTGGTGGCTCAAAGGAAAGACGGCAACCGGCGTTGGCAAACGGTTTCGGGCGGGACGCCCAAACAACCCGCAGGACGCGGGTGCCACCACAAATTTATTTGCATCCTTCGTGCAACCGGAGCCCTTTGCTTCTCCATGTTGATATTTTACTTCAACAGCTCTTCCGCAATCTGCACCGCATTGAGCGCCGCGCCCTTGAGCAACTGGTCGCCGCTCACCCAGAAGCACAGCCCGTTGTCCAGCGCGCAATCCACCCGGATGCGGCCGACTTCGCAGTTATATTTTTCCGAGGTGAACAGCGGCATTGGATATTTTCTGTTCTCCGGCTCGTCCACGAGATCGAGGCCGGGAGCCCTGGCCAGGACCTGGCGCGCGGCGTCCGCGTTCACCGGCTTTTCAAATTCCGCGCTCACCGCGATCGAGTGCGAACGATAGACCGGCACGCGCACGCACGTCACGCTGGCGCGAAACGCCGGGTGATGCATGATTTTGCGGCCTTCGTTTTCCATCTTCATTTCCTCCCTGGTGTAGCCCGTCGGCAGGAATGAATCCACGTGCGGCAGCACATTGAACGCGATCTGATGCGGATAGACCTCCCTAGTCACCGGTTTACCGGCGACGATTTCGCCCACCTGCCGCTTCAGTTCTTCAATGGCCCTGGCGCCCGTGCCGGAAACGGCCTGGTAGCTGGACGCAAAAATCCGTTTCACCCCGAAGGCCTGGTGCAGCGGATACAGCGCCATGAGCGTGATGACCGTGGTGCAATTCGGGTTGGCGATGATGCCCTGGTGCTTTTTCACGTCGGCGGCGTTGATTTCGGGAACCACCAGCGGCACCGCGTCGTCCATGCGGAACGCGCTGGAATTGTCCACCACCACGCAGCCGGCCTTGGCGGCGAGGGGCGCGAATTCCCTGGAAATACTCCCGCCGGCGCTGAACAGTGCGATGTCAATGCCCTTGAACGAATCCTTCTTCAGCTCGGTGACCGTGATGTCCTGCCCGCGAAATTTGAGTTTTTTGCCGGCGGAGCGCGCCGAGGCGAGCAGGGTCAGCTTGCCCACGGGAAAATTCCTCTTTTCCAAGGTTTTGATCATTTCGATGCCGACGGCGCCGGTTGCGCCGACGACGGCCATATGCGGATTTCGGTTCATAAAACCGCGTATTATAGCCGCCGCCGGCCGCATGTCAACGCGTTGCCGCCGGACGGTGCATAAATTTCTTTGCTTTCCTATTGACCGGCATTGGCGCTTATGACGGAATACTAGTCTAAGTTTTTTCAGATGCCTAAAGTTTCAATCAGGAATGGAAATGGCCCGCGGGTGGGCACGACGAAGTACGACGCGCACAACAAAGTGCTGTCGCAAACCTACGGCGCGTTTGCGGATTTGCGCCGCGAACTCTCCGACTCCAAGGAAACCGTCACCGGACGCGAGGACCTGCTGAAAAGTTTCGCCACGTGCCCCGATTCGCAGCGTTCTTGGCTGCTGCTGGAGGATTATTTCGAACGGCTTTCGCTGTCGCGGAAGGATTTTCCCGACACGCACTGGTGGCCGCGCCTGTTGAACGCCCAGGGCCGGGCGCGCCTGGAGGAACTGGCGTTTTTGTTT
>JBKQOA010000106.1:0-53220 GCA_052145735.1 Limisphaerales bacterium | reverse complement strand
CCGTTGCCGCGCACCGGGCCGTCCAGCCGCTGCAAATTGCAGTTGATGACCCAGATCAGATTGTCGAGGCTCTCGCGCGACGCGAGGGTGATGGAACCAAGCGTTTCGGGTTCATCGGATTCGCCGTCGCCGAGGAAGGCCCAGACCTTGGGTTCTTCCTTCCATTTCGTCAGCCCGCGCGCCTGCAAATACCGGTTGAACCGCGCCTGGTAGATCGAAAGGATCGGGCCGAGCCCCATCGAGACGGTCGGGAACTGCCAGAAATCCGGCATCAGATAGGGATGCGGATACGACGACAGCCCGCCGCCCTCGGCGAGTTCCTGGCGGAAATGTTGCAGATGTTTTTCCTCCAGCCGGCCTTCGAGAAAGGCGCGCGCATAAATGCCTGGCGCCGCGTGACCCTGGAAATAAACCATGTCGCCGGGAAAATTCTCCGCACGTCCGCGGAAGAAATGGTTGAACGCCACCTCGTAAAGCGTCGCCGCGGAGGCGAACGTGGAAATATGGCCGCCGACGTTGGTGGTCGAGTTGGCCTTCACCACCATGGCCATCGCGTTCCAGCGGATGTAGCTCTTGATGCGGCGTTCGATGTCGCGGTCACCGGGAAACGGCGCCTGCCGGTCCGGCGGGATGGTGTTGACGTAGGGCGTATTGAAGCCGTGGCCGGTGTCATGCGACGCGGCGCGCAGGCGTTCGGCGAGTTTTTCCAGCAATTGCGCCGTGCGTTCCGGCCCCTGGTTTTCGAGTGCCAGTTCAAACACGGACTGCAACGACTCCGACCATTTGTCTCCATTGCCTCCGCCTTTGCCGGCGGGAGGGTGGGGACGGGAACCGTAAATGTCTTTTTTGTGAGCTTTCAATGTGCTACTCAATTTTCTCCTAAGCGACAAAAGTCGCCGACAACATTAGAGCAAAGCCATACATCGGACACCAGCGAAATCAGCGCACGCAACAATGAAGCAGATGGATTTGACGTTCCCCTCGCCCGCCGAAAACCTCGCGGCCGACGAGGCGTTGCTGGACTGGTGCGAAGCCGGCGGCGGCGAGGAGGTGCTGCGCTTTTGGGAACCGCGCGAACACTTTGTCGTAGTCGGTTATGCGAACAAAATTGCGACCGAGGTCAACGTCGCAGCGTGCGAGGCGCGCGGAGTCCCGATTTTTCGCCGTTGTTCCGGTGGCGGCACGGTGGTGCAGGGTCCCGGCTGCCTCAATTACACGTTGGTGCTGCGGATCACCGCCGACAGCCCGCTCCACAACATCGGGGTTGCCAACCAATTCATCATGCGCCAGAACCGCGCGGCGATTCAAAGTCTTTTTCCCAAATCCCAGACGCCCGACCCCAGACCCGAAATCGCCGTTCGTGGCCATACCGACCTGGCCATTGGCGACCGCAAGTTCTCGGGCAACTCACAACGTCGCCAGAAACATTTCCTGTTGTTTCATGGAACGTTCCTGCTGAATTTTGACCTCTCACTCATCAATGAGCTTTTGCCCCTGCCGTCGAAACAGCCGGCCTATCGCGAGCAACGCAGCCATGACCGGTTTCTGACCAGCCTGAAGGTGTCCGCGGACAAAGTGAAAGCGGCGCTGCGGCAGGCCTGGAAAGCGGAAGAAGAATTGAAAACACCACCACTCGAGAAAATCAAGGCGCTGGAGCGGGAGAAATACGCGACGCGGGAGTGGAATTTTAAATTTTAAACTGGTAGGGCTGCGCTACCGCGCAGCCAGGTCGAGCAGCAACTCGGCCCTACCGTGAAAATCAGAGCCGTTTTGCCAGTTCCGCCTGGCTTTTCGCCAAGACCTCCTTGTGCAATGAGTTGCCATGCGAGTCCATCGTGACGACAGCGGGGAAATCCTGCACCTCAAATTCCCAGATCGCTTCGGGCGCGCCGAATTTCTCCATCAGATAGACATTGCGCACCTTTTTGATGCACTCGGCCAGCACCTGCGCCGCGCCGCCGACCGCGTGCAGATACACGCAACCGGATTCCTTGCACGCCGCCAGCGTCCGGTCGCCCATGCCGCCTTTGCCGATGACGCCGCGCAGACCAAATGCCTTGATGATATGCGCCTGATACGGCTCTTCGCGGATGGATGTTGTCGGCCCGGCGGCGGTCGCCTTCCAGGTGCCGTCTTCCTGCTTCATCACGACCGGGCCGCAGTGATACAGGATGCCGTCGCGAAAATTCACCCCCGGCGGCAGCTGGCCGCCTTCGTGCAAATATTTGTGGACCGCGTCACGCCCGGTGAACACGACGCCGGTAATCAGCACCTCGTCGCCGACCTTCAACGCGCGGATTTTTTCTTCGGTGAAGGGAAAGGAAAGCTTGATCATAAAATCATTTTCCAGCGTTTTGCGGCTTCTACTTTTTGTAATGGCAGAGATAGGCCACGTCGGCCACGGCCTCGACATCAAACGCCGCATGCGCCGGAACGACAAAGGACCGGCCCTGGGCATACGTCTGCCACGTCACGCCGGGCAGCTTCGCCTTCAACGTGCCGGCGACCACGTGCATGTGCTCCTCTGAATCGGTCTTGAAGGTATATTTGCCCGGTTCAATCACCCCGGCGGTGGCGGGGCCTTCCGGCGTGTTCAATCCCAGACTCTGGACTTTTCCGTCAAAATAAGAATTGTGTTTCATGGGCGATATGATTGACCGTTCCGGTCGAATTAGCAACCCGGGAGCGTGCGGCAGTCGCGTTTCTTGTAATTTTGCCGGATGAATTCATTGGCGGCAGTACTGCTGCACGCAATGAGCGGCCGGAAAGTCGTCCCGACAAATCAAATCAAAACGGCCGTTGCGGACTTGTGTTTCATTGAAACGAAACGTAGAACATGGTCCGCCATGACAGTGAACGATCCTCAACGCGATTCGAACCGTCCTTCCAGGCGAAGCGCGCGACTCCGGCTGGCGGGCGTCAGCGTGCTGTTGGCCGGCATGGCCGGCGCGGGAATTGTCTATTGGCTGGGAACCCGTTCGCCGGATGTGAGCGATGACCTGTCCATGGTGGGATTCAACCGGGCCGAACGGCGGCAGATGGGACAGCTTTACGGCAATATGGGCACGGTGATTGAAGACTGGTCGGAAGACCTGAAGCGCCCCGGAACGCAAGCCATCCTCATCGCGGGCTTTTCCGCCGCAGTTGCGGCCGGCTGTTTCTACGTCGCCCGCCTGCTGGGCAATGACGACAAAACGGGCTGATGGAATCGTTCAAGGAATTTGTGCTGGACCAGTTGCGCGCGTTGGCCGGGCGGATTTACCTGCCCCAAATGCCGTCAGACTGACAAACCCTACCGCTTCCCGACACGTTCATCAGTAGTCCTACGATGCCGGAAATGCAAGGTCAACACTTCGTTGACCAGCGGCACCGTAATGCAGTCCACGCATACCCCGCTTTCTACCTGGTTCTGGGCGGCCTACATGGTCACGACGCAAACACCCGGCCAATCCGCATTACAATTCCAACGCCAACTCGGCCTATCGCGCTACGAGACAGCGTTTCAGATTCTTCACAAACTCCGGGCCGGAATGGTCCGGCCAGAGCGGGACGGCATCGGCTCAGAATACCCGGTCGAAGTTGATGAATGTTTCCTTGGCGGACGGACGCGCGGCCAAGGCCGTGGCGTACATAACAAAGCTGTCGTAATTGGTGCAATCGAGGTGCGATTGCGAAAAGATGCTGAACACCGGGCGGCGAGACACCGCCAAGAACACGCTGGCGGCGTTCCGCTAAAGAAGCTCGTCTATGCTGGACGGCTACGACTCCGCGTTGTCCCCAGTCGCGGCGCGCATGATTTGACCACATTTGTCACGGATAACGTCGCCAAGGGCTCAACAGTGAGAACCGATGGGTGGGTGGGTTATGAAACCATTCCATCACTGGGATATGTCCATGATCCACTCAAGCTCGTTGGCGACCCCGAGAATGCTGAGGGGCATTTGCCGATGATTCACCTTGTCTTTTCTAATTTGAAAACCTGGATTCTCGGCACGCATCACGGAGCCATCGTGCGGCACCATTTGCAGGCTTATCTCAATGAATATGTGTTCCGGTTCAACCGGCGCTTCTATCCAATGACCGCCTTCAACTCCGTTTTAGGGATTGCCGCCCATGCGACTTCGCCGACGTATGAGCAGCTTTATTCAGGGGATTGGGCGCATCCGGCCGCGTGAAGTGCTCGTAGTCTTCAACCAAAATCCCGCCGCTTCTGGCAAACATCCTGCGCATCCGGCGAAGCCGGGCTGGCGGCTGAATCATTTTCATGCTCACCTTTTAATCTCCTTCTCCAAAAAAATACCACAAATATGAAGATTACCCAAGAGAGAACTCGTTTAACAATCGAAGCATCATCAATTGAGTTAACCAAAATCCACACCGCCCTTATCGCGTTTAGAATTCTATTGGCCCAACCAGAACACCTTTATTTGCAAGCCATTCAAGAGCACTTGGATGGTTTGACCATGTGGATCGAATCCGATTCGGCAACTCTAAAACAGAAAATCCAAGACTGGAGCGTTTACAAAAATTCTCCAGCATCGCCAGATCAGCCGCCCCCTCTAAATGAATCAGCAAATTAAATTGTCCGACACGAAAATGATCCATGTTTCTGATAAGACGATAGTATTCCGTGAAAAGCTCCAAGGATGAGGCGTAAGGTTTTGATCCGAAGTCAATTTCAAAGAGAACTATCACGCCATGACGATGCCTGATTTCCAGACCGGTTTCAGCTTTAATTATTTTTGGTCGAGTGTGCCGTAAATGAAGCTGAAAGCTGGGAATTGAAAGCCGACAGGAGTAACGTCAGCAGGGAAAACCCAGCAAGTGCGGCAGCAGCCCAAAAACAAGGTCTTTCGATTGCGTGACGCCTTGCGGCCAACGAATCCATTTCCTGGATATATCCCGTCTGGATCAAAACCATGTCATTGATCTTGGCGGTCAGCCCGCCGCCCATCGTGCGTCCTTTGAGCCATGCGGCGACATCGTGTTGCTGGAACGCCTGCTGTATCAAAGCGGTCAACTCCATCAAATCCGCCGAGGCTTCCCTCATCTGCACAGTCAATGCGGCGGAATCGGCGCGCACCTGCCTTTCTTGTCGGCCGGGAAAATGATTCCAAAGGGCAGTGCTGGCGGTCATCAATGTGGCGGTAGTGAAAAATATGCCAAGGACGTTCAGAGGTTTCATGATCTTTCTGAACGGAAAGAGAAAAGGCGTGCAGCCAGCACACCCACACAGAGGGCTGCGACGCCCAGAGAAGAATGCACCAAGCCACACGCCCACTTGGGCGTGAGCATGGCAAGGTCTTCTCAAGAAAGTCGCAGTTTCTGTGTGCCCTTACCGCTACGCTAAATTGTCAGCCAGAGGAGACACCGAGGCGGTGAATCCGTCAAGAATTCAAATTCAAAACCACAAAAATTTCAATTTTGTCAACCAACCGGATAAGCATGATTCGAAGTATCAGTTGGCAGTCATGGTGATCATGCTCAAATTCAAGATGTCGGATCTAAACCCTCAACAATAACAAAAAAATGAAAAAACTCAGTCTGTTATTTACCGGAACCCTCGCATTAGCTGTTGTTCAAAGCGCTTCAGCCCAATACAACGAATCATGGGAAAACACAGTTGACGGGTGGGGGCCTATTGGTGGAAATATGGTCATCAATGGATTCAGCACTACGTTGGGCGTAACCGCAGGAAGTTACAGTTTGGTTTTGGGGGACAATGCGGCATCTATAGCTGCGTCATCCGGTCCAAATTATGCCGGTCAAATAGGCTCGACGGCCAGCACAGCGCTTACCCTTGATCTGGCAAATGCCGCTTCAGTTACACTAGACGTTTACGTTCCTGGTGGCAACTTCGGCTATTATCTGCAGTGGGATCTCGCCCTCAACCAAAATGGCGGTCTGGGTTATCAATCTGTGGACGGATATTCGTACAGCCAAACTGCTAATATCGGAGGAGAAAAGACATTGACATGGACAATTCCATCTGCAATGCAAGCTATATTGGCGGCCAATCCGACTCTTCCTACATCATTGAACTTCCAAATTGGAGGCGGTTTCTCCAGCGCGAACGATGCCGTTTATCTGGATAATCTTACGATTACAGAAGTTGTTCCAGAACCTGGCACGATGGCGCTGGCGGGACTGGGCGTGGCTGTTTTGTGGGCCTTCCGTCGCAAGGTCTGACCGAACTCACTTTTTTAAGCCACCAGAAGGCCGGTTAAGGGTGGGTTCATGGTGGTTAAGGTTTTATCCATCCCCGTGGAAGCGGGGATGGATTTTTTTTGGCGATGCAAACCAGGCCGGATTGAACTGGATTCCTGGCCTTGTCTTGGGCGCTCCTTTCATCGTGGCGGCACGTTTTTTGCTTTTCTTCCCCGCGGTTCACAAAGATCATCACGCCGCCATGAAACGAATTTTTATTTTGATCGCCGTCGTTGCCGTCGCCGTCGCGCGGGCCGACCTGGTCACGCAACAGCAGATTACCACTCCGAACTACAGCGGGGTGGCCACGATTAAGATCAAGGGCACCAAGGTCCGGATGGACATGTATGCCGGCCAACCACAGGCCCTGAGCAGGATCACGGATTTGAACACCGGCGAAATCATCATCCTGATGCACGCCCAGAAAATGTATGTGAAGGCACCCGGTCAGCCGATGCAGCAAACCAAGCCGGCGACCACCGCCACCCAGGCGCCCGTGGCGCGCCCCACGGGCAAAACCCAGAAAGTGGGCGATTACGACACGGATCTTTACACCTGGTCGAATGCCCGCGGCATCACCGGCACGGCCTGGGTGGCCAAAAATTATCCGGATTTCGCCCGGATCCGGCAGGACCTCGCCGTGCTGGACAAGAGCGTCGGCGCGGACAACGGCGCGGGTCCGGCGTTGAGCGCGTTGCCGGGCATGATGGTCCGGTCACAAGTCGCCGGCAGCGGCCAGACGCTTACGCTGGCCTTGATTTCGGCAAAGGAAGGACCGCTGGACGCCTCGCTGTTCACGATACCGCGCGACTACAAGGAAGTGCCCAAGCCCAAGCCACTCAAGCCGGTCGCCGCCCCGCTACCCGCCCCAAAACCGTCCGGCAGCTCCACCCCAACCGCGCCGGCTGCCGCCTCCAAACCTTCCACCCAAAAGCTGCCCGACTGGTAGGCGATCGGCTAATCATGCCGAGAATTCGCACTTAACCAGCCGCGTTGAAACGGCATTGTCTGTTTGCCCGGGTGCGATATAGTTCGCACGGATGCCAGTTCAAAATCGCATCGTCAAGGTCCAGAAACGCAACCGGGCGCTCGTTAAATTCGATTCGAGCCGCATCGGCAAGGCCATCCTGCGCGCCGCCGAATCCCTCGGCGGCTTTCAGCAGGATCGGCTGCCAGGCGTAAACGACCAGATTTTCAAGGCGCACGGTTCGGATGAAAACATCGCGGGTTTCCTGGCAGACGCGGCCATCGTCTGCCTTAACTCCGATCCGCACCACCTGATTTCAAATTTTCCGCCGACGATTGAGTCCATCCAAGACGAGGTGTTGCACGCGCTGCGCAGTTACGGCTTCCAGAACACCGCCGACGCCTATGAATGCTACCGCTGGGGCCGGCACTGGCTGCGGGAGGGGGCGCTGACCCCGGAAAAATTCTCCGGCAACGGTTTCCCCCGCGAGCGGATGCAGCAAATCCTCGACTGGAACCGCCGGCACAACGTGGACACGGTGGCCGGACTAAACGACGCCGTGCGCAGCGGGCGCATCCGGGAGGTGATCGCCGCGTCGCTGGACGTTTACGAGCGGTCGCTGGACGAAGCCGCGCAAAAAGTCCTGTCCCGGCTGAACGCGGGCGACCGTTTGCGCATGATGTGGGTGAGCGGGCCGAGTTCCTCCGGCAAGACGACCACGACGGTCAAGCTGACGCAACGGCTTGAGAAGCAGGGCCTGCGGTTCCTGATGTTGAACCTCGACGATTATTTCTGGTCGTTGGTCGAGCATCCGACCGACTGGATCAACGACCGGAATTACGAGACGCCGGAGGCGCTGGACATCCAGTTGTTGAACCAGCACCTCCGGGCGCTGCTGGACGGGCAGACGATTGAGAAACCGGTTTACAGCTTCAAGGAAGGCCGGCGGGTCGGCAGCAAACCGGTCAAGCTGGAACGCGACCAGATCCTGCTGCTGGATTGCCTGCATGGATTTTATCCGCCCATCACCGAGGGGATCGACGCCGGCGTGCAATTCCGGCTGTACATCGAAACGTTGAACGTGATGCACGAGGGTGATGGCGGCACGAAACGGCCCACGCTGTTCACGGACGTGCGGCTCATCCGGCGCATGTTGCGGGACGCACACCATCGCAACCACAGCGCGCTGCGCACGATTTTACACTGGCATTACGTGCGCTATGGCGAGCTGTTCAGCATCATCCCGCTCATGGGACTGGGCGACCACATCATCAACGGCGGATTTCCCTTCGACCTGCCCGCGCTCAAGCCGTTTTTCATCGGTGACGGCGGTTTGTTGCCGCCCCCGGAGGATTTTGCGCCGTATGCGGGCTTTCTGGACGCGCGCATCCGGTATGACCGGGTGAAGGCGCTGCTGGAATCGGTGGAGGGTTTCACGAAGCAACAGCTGGCCGCCGGCGGCCTCATCCCCGGCGACGCCGTGATTCGCGAATTCATCGGCGGGAGCACCATCCAGATTCCACACAACGAGTGACGGACATTCGTGCGGCACGGAATTGACTTGTCACGGCATCGGGGCGATGATTGATTCATATCGTGGCTAATAGCATGAAGAAGAGTTTATTTATCCTGTTGACAGTCGCAGCCGTGTGGATTTCCGATGCGGATCTTTTCGCGGCTGATACCAACAGCATCGAAGTTGACCTCAACGGGATCATAACGAGGGTCATTGAAAAGCTTCAACAGGGCAAAAGCACCGAGCCGGACCTGGCCAGCAACCTGGCGGAATACGACGCGTTGTATGCCCGGCATAAAGGCGAAAAATCAGAGGCCGCGGCTCAGATTTTGCTCGCGAAGGCCAATTTGTACACGCAAGTGCTCAAAGATCCCGAAAAGGCGGTCGCCGTGCTCAAGCAGTTCCAACACGATTTCCCCGAAGTCCAGATCAACGGCAACACGGACAAGCTGATTGAAGATCTCCAGCGGGCGGCGGAGGTCAAGAAAATCCAAAGTTCCCTGGTGGAGGGAGCGCCATTTCCCGGTTTCGATGAAAAGGACATCAACGGAAAGCCCCTTTCCATCGCCAATTACAAGGGCAAGGTGGTGCTGGTTGATTTCTGGGCGACCTGGTGTCCGCTTTGCCTGGTCGAACTGCCCAACGTCATGGCCACTTATAACAAATATCACGACCAGGGTTTTGAAGTCATCGGCATCAGCCTCGATGAGGATCGGCAACAACTGGAGAGGTTTCTGAAGACCAAAGCCATGACCTGGCCGCAATACAATGACGGGTTGTACTGGAAAACAAAACTGGCGGTGAAATATGGGATAGAGCAGTTGCCAAGCAACTATTTGCTGGATGGCAAGGGAACAATCATTGGCCGGAATTTGATGGGCGACGCGTTGGGGGCCGCCGTGGCCAAAGCCCTCGCCAGCAAATAAAACACCGCCGCCCGCCGGTGCATCGCGGACGCCGGTGGAATCACCCCGGCATTCCATCCAGCGCCGGCTCCATAATCACGAATTATCAGAGTGGATTCGCGTCCGGTGCTCCATTCACGTGCTCGCACTGGTGTAACGGCGGATGGAGAAACGCCAGAACCATTCGGAAATGAACGCCCAGATGACGCCCAGGCCGATCAGCACCAGCCAGGCGCCGGGCGAGGTCAATTTGTCCGCCAGCACCCGCACCGGCACGTTGGACACCAGCAGCACGGGCAGCGCAAAGGTGAACACGGCCTTGAACATACCGTGAAACGCCTCGTCCGGCATCCGCGCAATGTTGAACAGGTTGTAGTAGCCCCACACGATGCCCTGCGCCCGCACCGTCCAAAAGCTCACCGACGCCAGCAGGAACATCAGCGAGTAATGCACCAGCAATCCGATGACACACAAGGCGGCAAAGCCGAGGAGTTGCCCGGCGGTCGGCTGCAAATGCAACCGGCCCGCCGCATAAACCATGACGCAAGCGGCGAAGGCGGCGTTGGCAAACGACGGGATGTCCACCTGCCGGGTGGAAACAATGAACCGGGTGTTGACCGGCAGCAGCAACAGGAAATCCATCTTGCCGGTGCGGACGAGTTCGGAAAGGTTCGTGCAGTTCACGAGGAAAAACGCCTGGTAAACCTGCTGGATGAAATTGCTGGTACCGGTCAGCAACACCACCTGCCACACCGTCCACGTGCCGACGGTGCTGGTCTGGCTGAAAATGACGCCGACGAAAGCGAGCTGCAACCCGAACCAGGCCAGTTCCACGATGATCCACAGGAGGAAATTGCCCTTGAACGACATCTCCCGCGTGACGGAAGTTCTCCACAACGCGGCGTAGATTGTGAGGTAACGCGTGACGAGTGACGGGTGACGCGTCACGCTCCTTTCAGCCTTCAGCCTTTTGCCTTCAGCCTTCATTTCGTCAGCCTCCAAACGCGGCGTATTTTTTGATGCCCCGGCGCCACGCGAATCGCGCGAGGCAATAGGCGAGCAGCAACCACAATAATTGCCCCAGCAATCCGAACCCAATGGCGGCCCCGGCGATCCTGCCCATGTAAATGGCGATCGGCACGTAAAGCATGGACGGAAACGGCGTGAAGAACAGCGCGTGGCCCAGCGCCGGCGGCAGCAGGTCCAGGGGAAACAAATGGCCGCTGGCGAGATATTCAAACGCGAACAGGATGAAGATGAACGTGGAAATTTCCAGCAGCCAGAACGCCAGCATCGCCATGGTGTAGGAAATGAAAAACTGCAGCAGCGCCGTCAGGACGATGGAAATCAGGAACGCCACAAAGGCGGTGCCGGTGGCCGGCCCGACAAAATAACTGCGGAAGCAAAAAATGAACACAGCCAGCGGGATGCCGGCCATGGAGATGAAGGCGATGCGACCGGAAAAAAACAGGCACAGCCGGTACCACAGGTAATCAATCGGCTTGAGCAGGAACTGGCTGATGTTGCCCTCGCGGATGTCCGCGGCAATCTGCCAGTCGTCCTCGTTCACCGCCGTCAGCACGTCCACGACGGCGACCATGAGATAATAAAAAATCATCTGGGCCGCCGTGTAGCCGGAGAGGGGCGCCCCGCCCTGCTGGGCGTAGATGGTGCGCCAGAGCGACAGCATGGCGAACAGCGGGATGAAGCTGAACAGCGTGCGCGCCACGTAATTGACGCGATACGTCAGGTTGTTTTGGATCCCGATGCCGATGACGTGCCAGTATTTCTTCATTCCTTTGCGGCCGCGCCGGAAATCTACCCGCGTTCCGCCCGTTTGCGAATGGAAATTTTCATTGCCGAATTCTGCGCCAGGAATTAGCCTTGGGCAAGGTCGGCGGGGGAACCGGCCGGTGATTAAGGAAATCTGAATCTATGAAAAAACCTCTGACGGGTGCGGAGTTGCAGGCATTGGTCGCGGGTTTGAACAAATTGTCGCGCAATCTGTGGTGGACCTGGGATCAGGAGGCCCAGGATTTGTTCGAGGAACTCTCGCACCGCGGCTGGCAGAACCTGTATCACAACGCCGCCGCCATCCTGCGCGAAGTCTCCGAATACGAGCTGCGCGTCCGCTTGCAGGACGCCGACTTTGAGCATCGCGCCCTGGCCGTGCTGCTCAATTTCGAGGCGTATCTCCAGTCCAAGACCACCTGGGGACACTTGAACGCGCCGCAATTGCTCCAAAATCCCGTCGCGTATTTCTCCGCCGAGTTCGGCTTCCACGAGTCGCTGCCGATCGCCGCCGGCGGCCTGGGCATTCTGGCCGGCGACCACGCCAAGTCCGCCAGCGACCTCGGCCTCGGCTTCGTCGGCGTGGGTTTGTTTTATCGCGAGGGTTATTTCCAGCAGGCCATTGATTCGAACAACTGGCAGACTGAATTCTACAATCTGGTGGATCCGCAAAACGTGCCGCTGGAACCCGTGCTCGACGTCAACGGCCAGCCACTGGTTTTGGACGTTGAGATTGACATGAACCGCGTCTTCTTCCGGGCCTGGCGCGTGAACGTCGGGCGCGTACCGGTCTATCTGCTGGACGCCAACCACACGGACAACGCCCAGCATTTTCGCGATTTGACCGCGCGCGTTTATGGCGGCGACAAAACGATGCGCGTCATGCAGGAAATCCTGCTCGGCATCGGCGGAGTCCGTCTGTTGCGCAAGCTCGGCGTGCAACCGTCGGTCTTCCACATGAACGAGGGTCATGCGGCGTTCCTGACGCTGGAATTGATCCGCGAAAAACTGGTCGCCGGACAAAATTTTTCCGCCGCGGTCGCCGCGACCAAGGAACAATGTATTTTTACCACCCACACGCCGGTTGAAGCCGGGCATGATCGCTTCCCCACCGAATTGATGGACTACGCGTTCATGCTTTACCAGCAGCAGCTGCCCGTGCCGTTTCAGGACATCCTGCCGTTGGGCCGTGTGCAGCCCGAAAACGAGGACGAGCCATTTTGCATGACCGTGCTGGCGCTCAAAGTGTCGCGCGCCGCCAACGGCGTGAGCGAACTGCACGGGCAGGTCAGCCGCCACATGTGGCAGAACCTTTACCCCGGCACGCCGGAGGACCAGGTCCCCATCGGTCACATCACCAACGGCATTCACCTGCTCGGCTGGATGAAAGGTTCCGTGCGGCAATTCTGGCGCAAGAAACTGAACAATTCCCCGGCCAACGATGACACCGCCACCGTTTGCTGGAAAAAGTTCGGCACGGACTGGGCGTCGGCGGTCAACCATGCCGAGTTCTGGCAGAAAATGACCGACCCGGCGTTTGTGAGCGACGAGGAACTGTGGGCCCTGCGTTACCGGCTGCGGCGGGAGATGATTGAATTTGTGCGCCGCCGCCTGCTGCTCCAGCACCATCAGCTGGGCCCGGGCGATTTCATCCGCTTTGACCATTTGCTGAACCCCGACGCCCTCACCATCGGCTTCGCGCGCCGGTTCGCCACCTACAAGCGCGCCCCGCTGATTTTCCAGCAGTTTGAAAACATCGTGAAGCTGGTGCATGACAAGCAGCGTCCGGTGCAGTTCGTTTTCGCCGGCAAAGCGCATCCGCGCGACGACGAGGGCAAACGGTTCATCCAGCAGATCATTCACCTCAGCAAACACAGCGAACTCATGGGCCATCTGGTATTCGTGGAAAACTACGACGTCCACGTCGCCCGGCAGATGGTTTCGGGCTGCGATGTCTGGCTGAACAATCCGCGGCGCCCGCTGGAGGCCTCCGGCACCAGCGGCATGAAGGCCTGCTGCCATGGCTGCCTGAACTTCAGCATTCTCGACGGCTGGTGGCGCGAAGGTTACGACGGCACCAACGGGTTTGCCATCGGCGCCGACTTGCACCCGGCCGACGTGGAGGAACAGGACCGGGTGGACAGTGCGAACCTGTACCAGACGCTGACGGAGCAGGTGGTCCCCATGTTTTACCGCCGCGACGCGCAGGGCATCCCGCGCGAATGGATCCAGCGCATCCGCCGCGCAATGGTCACGCTGGTACCGCAGTTCAGCACCGACCGCATGGTCAAGGAATACACGCGGAAATATTACCTTGCCTGACAAAGTAAACGGCACGCGGGTTTGAACTGTAGCGTCAGTTGTCCTGCCACCAGATACTGGGAACAGCGCATACCACGGTAAAATACACCAAATCGACCCTTCATCGAAGCCGGCCGGCCCGAGAGCATCTCCGATTATTTTGGTTGAAGATTCAACAAAATGGCATAGTCTCGGCGACTGACGGCGCGTTCATGAAAATGAAACGTTCCATCCTGTGTTTTTTGGCCGCCGGTTTTGTCGCCTGGACATTTCCGGCTCAGGCCGCACATGTCGCCAGTGTCCTCGGGCTGGTCAACCTGACCAATTACCAGGCCGCGTTGCTGGTCATCACCGATTCCCCGCCGGAGGCCGCGTTTACCGCGAGCACCCACAAATGGGTGACGGCAGGCGAGAGCTTTGATGATTTGAACCTCAAGACCGGCCGGCTGCACATTGATATCCGGCAGATTGATTTTGCCAACAGCATCGTCCGGGCGGTGGAAAATCGCACCACCCAGCTTTACGTGCCCCAAACCACGAACATCATGGACGTCGCGGCGGGCAATTATCTTCGCCTGGAAAACGCCGGTTTCGATGACGTACTCGATTCGTATGCCGCGCTCAAGGACCGGACGTTGCTCGTTCATCCAGACCTGTCCCAGCCGGCATTGACCCTCTCGGCAGTGGTTACCAACAAGGCAGATGCGGCGAGCCTTCTGGAAAAGACCCTGCAGCAACGCGGCGCCGTCATCCTGGCCGACGGCAACAAGTTCGAATGGATCGTTCCCGCCGGGGCCACCAATTTGATTTCACCCGCGGCCATACCGGCCCGCCCCGCCAAAGCATCATCGTCCTCCAGCGCCGTTGATACGCTGCCGCCCGACAGCATGAATTTCGACAATGTTGATTTGCAGCAGGTTTTGGGCGTTTACCAGGCTTTGACCGCGCAAAAATGGGTCCAGGACCAACCCCTGCCCTCCAGCGTCACCTTTAACTTCCACAACCAGACGCCGCTGGCCAAGGCAGAAACCCTCCACGCCTTCGATGTTTTGCTCGCCTGGCATGGACTCAAGGTTATGAACCTGGACGACAAATCGTTCAAGCTCGTTCCCTTTGCCGCAAACAAGCAGTAATCATGCGGATTCATTTTCCGTTCTTGAATTTCAGCGCATCATTCGCAACCATTCTGCCGTTAACATTATGAACTATAAAATCTCCCAACGCGCCGCGTCGCTCTCACCATCGCTCACCCTCGCCATTGACGCCAAGGCCAAGGCCATGAAGGCCGCCGGCGAGGATGTGGTCGGCTTCGGCGCCGGCGAACCGGATTTTGACACGCCGCAACACATCAAGGACGCCGCCGCCAAGGCGCTCGCCGCCGGATTCACCAAATACACGCCGTCCAGCGGCATCCCCGAATTGCGCCAGGCCATCGCCGACAAATTCAAGAACGAGAACGGCCTCACCTACAAGCCGTCGCAGGTCATCGTTTCGTGCGGCGGCAAACATTCATGCTACAACGTCATCCTCGCCACCTGCCAGGAAGGCGACGAGGTGCTCATCCCTGCGCCGTATTGGCTGAGCTACCCGGAAATGGTGAAGCTCGCGAGCGCGAAGCCGGTGATCCTCCAGACCACCGACAAGACGGAATTCAAGATCACGCCGCAACAATTGCGCGCCGCCATCACGCCCAACACCCGGCTGCTCATCCTGAACTCGCCGAGCAACCCGACCGGCAGCGTTTACACGCCGGAGGAAACCAAGGCCATCGGCGACATCTGCATCGAAAAGGGCGTGCTGATCATGAGCGACGAGATTTACGAACACCTGCTTTATGACGGCGCGAAGGTGAAGAGCGTCGCCAGTTTTTCGCCGGCGCACCAGGAACATACCATCATCGTCCACGGTCTGGCCAAGGCGTGGAGCATGACCGGCTGGCGGCTTGGTTTTCTGGCCGCGCCGGAACCGATTGCCAAGGCCATTGACGCCGTGCAAAGCCACAGCACGAGCAACCCGACTTCGTTCGCCCAAAAGGGCGGCGTGGCCGCGCTCACCGGACCGCAGGACCACTTGAAGGTATGGCTGGCGGAATTTGACAAGCGCCGCCGGTTCGCCCACCAAAAACTGAACAGCATTCCAGGAATTTCCTGCGTGAATGCCAAGGGCGCCTTCTACCTGTTCCCGAACATTTCCCGGACCGGCCTCAAGTCCACCGACTTCTGCGCCAGACTCCTCGAGTCGGAAAAGGTCGCCGCGGTGCCCGGCATTGCGTTTGGCGCGGATGACTACATCCGGCTCAGCTACGCCACCAGCATGGTTAACATCGAGAAGGGCCTGGACCGCATCGACAAGTTCTGCCGCACACTGGTGAAGTAATTTTAATTCAAAAAAAACAACCAAGCTGTGATTATTCGCAGCTTGGCGTTTTTATTTTGTAGCAACGGACGCGAATCCAATCCAAACTAAAAGCCAGAACCGTCTTGCCTTGGGTGTCCCCAATCCAAGACCGGCCAAGGAAGGCTCGGGCAATCAAGCACAAGTTTTATTGTATCACATTGAAGCATAATCGGATGGACATCCACATTCTACTTGCATTGGTTGCTTGAAGGGATTCCAATAGCATTAATCAGCCTCTGAGGAATATGCTTTGGTTCAAACCGTCATTCAAAAAGAAGTTCGACCAGATCAAGGGTGGCTGGACCATTTCCCAGGTACTGGACCTGCTGGGCAATCCCTTGGAAATTGAGGATTCGGAAATCCCCTTGGGCTCGAATTGGGGCAGCCAGCCCGGCATGACGTTCGCGATGAAGCCGGGTGACCTGGTGAAACAGTGGATGTTTGAGCATGATGGCGAATTCTATTATCTTTGGTTCGCCCAGGTAAACTATTCCGAGGAAGATCCCTGGCGGGTGACGCTCAAAAACAAACTGCCCCGCAGGATGGCGGCATAGGCCAGGTCGGGGGTTTATTTCAAAAAATCGCGTTGGAGCAACAGCATCAGGCCTTCGACGGCCAGCAGCAATTCGCTGCGTGATTCAACCGCGTCTTCGCTGCCGGACAAATCAATTGGCCCGCTCATGACCTGGGCGTAACGCTGGATCAACGCAAGCTGCTCATCGTGTTGACCCGACCGCCGGAGCAGGCGGCGCACCTTTTCCACCCGGCGCCCGGCTGCCCCGATGGTTTTCAACGCCGCTTTCACATCCATCCCGCCGGCCTGGACGCGTTTCAGCAAACCACATTCAAAAGCCCGGCAATACGCGGGACGTTCCGGATAAATCCGGCAAAGTATGCCATCAAAACAGGCGCAAGGCTGCACAAAAGCCGGTTTCGACCCCTTCTTCACCAGCGACAGTCCGAGCTCAGTCAACCGCCGGGCATCGTCGTTCTTTTGTAACCTTACGTCGGCGAACAAAACCCCGTTGCAACAGAGGCCGCAATTCGGGCAGAGCTGGTCAACGCAGTTTTTCATCGCCACAGGTGTTTGGGATATCTCCGCTGCAATTCGGATTTGATGCGCGGATAATGTTCGCGCCAGAAACTGGCAAGGTCCTGCGTGACCTGGATGGGCTTCATGCCCGGGGTTAGAATGTGAACCACCACCGGCACGCGGCCCAGCGCAATCTTCGTCGTCCGGGTTACGTCATAAAGCTCCTGAATTCGCAACGCAATATGCGGCGGGCCGGTCGTCTCGTAGGCCACCTTGGGCGTCCGGCCGTTCATGAGCGTCAGCCGTTCCGGCGCGTGCTTGTCCAGCAACTGCCGCTGGGCTTCGGACAACCAGGACATCACCAGCGGTTTCACCTCGCGCTCCTTGATATCCTTGTAACTCACCGCGCCGTGGCAAAGCTGTTCAATGATGTGCTTGCGGTCATCTTCGGTGATGTCCGGCAGTTGCAGCTCCGGGCAATGCTGGCAGAGCAGGCGCAATCGCAACAGCCATTGCTCGACGCCGTGGTCCCAGGCGGGCAACGGCAGGCGCCCGGCGATGATTTCATCGGCCAGCAATCGCGCCGCCGCATCGGCCGGCGGCGGGTCAATCCGTTTGGCCGACAACGCCAGTCCGCGAAACCGCAACAATTCGGCGGCCTGAACGCGTTTGGCTTGCGCGTCGAACTCGACATGTAAATCTGACTTCAGGTCCTCCGGAAACAGTTCACGCAACCAGTCCGCCTCAATGGCGGTGGCCAGGGAAAAAATGGTGTTCACTTCCCGGCCCTCGATTTCGCGGACTTCGGCGGCAACGAACAAGGGGCTATGTTGCACGGCGCTTTCCCGGGCGAGCACGCCGCGCCGGTTATGGACCAGTTCACAGCGCAAGGTCCCCTGGTCGAGCCGCCGCGCCACCCGGTCGCTGAACCCGATGAGAATGCACTTCTGCAAGGCCTCGTCCTTGATCTCGCGCGGTTTCACATCCAGCCCCTCGTCCCGGGCGATGCGCAGGAATTGTTCGAACAACGGCCCGACCTGCCGGGCGGTGACGGCGTGGATGCCCAGCTTGCGGCAGGCGTCGAGGCGGAATTGACTTTTCGCGGCGTAATTCCAGGCGCGCATCAGGATCCAGAAGTCCGACGTCGCCTTGTCCCCGAGCAAATCCTCGCGGAACGACCTGGTGTCGCGGTTCACGTTGCGCAGGAGCAAGTCGCGGCCCTGCGTCAGCGCCGCGACGAGGCAGGCCTGGTGGACGCACCCGTATTCCTGCGCCGCGAGCAACATGCGCGAGTAGCGCGGATGCAACGGGAACGCCAGCAGCTTGCGGCCGATGGCGGTGATTTGAAGCAAGGGAGCGCGGGCGTCCCGCCCGCTGTGTTCAGCGTCTCGCTGAACACTTTCGGCATCTCCCAGTTGCTGTTCGGCGGGACGCCGGACTGTTGCGACCGGGACGGTCGCACTCCTCATCTCCAACGCACCCAAATCCAGCAGCAATTCTTCCGCGTGCGTGAGCGATATTTCATCCGGCTTCTCGAGCCACCGGAATTTTATCAAATCCTCCACCCCCGCGGCCTTGAGGGTCAGGACGACCTCGGCCAGATCCAGACGCTTGATTTCGGGCAGTTCCTGCGGGGCACGCTCATCGTGTTCCAGCCGCGACCACAGCCGGACACAGCGGCCCGGCGCGGTCCGGCCGGCACGTCCGGCCCGCTGATCGGCGCTGGATTGGCTGATTTTTTCGACCAACAATGTATTGATGCCTCGGTTTGCGTCGTAGCGCGGAATGCGCGCCAGGCCGCTGTCAATCACCAGCCGCACGCCGTCGATGGTGATGGACGTTTCCGCGACGTTCGTCGCAACAACGACTTTCGGCTGGTCATAGCGCGCCACCGCAGCGTCCTGGTCGCGCGGCGACAATTCGCCGTGCAACGGGAGCAGGATGTATCCTTTCGCTTCCGGCGTGTGGCGGATGGCCTCGATGGTCTGGCTGATTTCAAAGCCGCCCGGCATGAACACCAGCACGTCGCCATGTCCACCGGAGCGGATGTGCTCCGCGAAGGCATCGGCGGCCAGTTCCCAGACCGGCGGCGGATTCGGTCCGAGCCGATGCGGCAGATATCCAATATCCACCGAATACGTGCGGCCTTGCGAAGACAGAACCGAACAGGAGAATTCCTTTGTAGGAGACGATGTAAGGAGTCTCTTATCATCATGTTTTGAAGTGCGAGCCCCGTTACCTCGGCTCCTGCACTCAGACAAATAATCCTCCAGTTCATCCGCATTCAGCGTGGCGGACATGACGGCGATGAGCAGGTCGGGGCGAAGTTGTTCCTGAATATCCAGCGCGCGGGCGAGCGTGATGTCACCGTACAAATGGCGTTCGTGGAATTCGTCGAAGATGACGGCCTGAATCCCGCGCAAGGCCGGGTCCTGGATCAGTTGCCTGAGCAGGATGCCTTCGGTCTCGAACTTGATGCGCGTGGCATCGCTCGCGCAGTTTTCAAAACGGACCTGGTAACCGACCTCGCGGCCCAGCTCCACGCCAAGTTCGTGTGCCACGCGCGACGCCAGCAGGCGTGCGGCCAGCCGGCGCGGCTGGAGAATCACCACCTGTCCGCTGCCGAGCAGGCCGTGCTTGAGAAGCATCTGCGGCACCTGGGTGGATTTGCCGGACCCGGTCGGCGCTTGAAGGATGAGACGCTTCGTCGCCTTGAGCGCAGCGATGATATCGGATTCGATTTCGTAAATGGGCAGCCGGTCGGCCATGCACGCCAATCGTAACGGGGGAAGGAAGCTCATGCGAAAAGAATTTTCAGATGTGGCCAGAAACATCCGAAGATTGTAGGCACCAAGGTAACGAGGTGTTTTCCCGTTCGACTCCGCCTCCTCACGTCGGCGCCTACCTCCCCCTTGCGGTTTTGGCAGTTGCCTTTGCGCAGGGAATTGGCAAGGCTCGAAATCATCACCATGGCATGAAAACACGCCGGTTCATTATCCTGTGTATGCTGTTCTGCGCCGGTCCGCCGGCCAGCCCGGCCCAGGAAGTTACACCGCCGGTTGACCCGGCCGTGGCTTTAGGCAAGCCGGCACCGACAAAGACAAATGACTTGTATCACCTGGATTTGGCAGGCAGTTACCGGCGGCCATGGAACGGGGATTACGACTGGCTGACGCTGACGACCATCTCATTCGGGGGCATGTTGGACAAACACAACTCACTGGACGCCGTACTTGGAGGTGGAGTGATGCAATTGAAACCCGGCAGCCCGGCGGATGCCCAGGCCCATGAACCGTTTTTTCTGGAACTGGGCATTGCGTGGCAATATTACCTGGCTGCGCCCGAGGCGTCGTGGAAACCTTATGTTACTGCCAATGCGAGCTTGCTGTGGATGAGCTGGGAATATCGCAGCCCGGTGGATTCAAGCCGTTTCGGCCTTATCACCAGAGATTATCTGGAAGGCATCGATGGCTATGCCGGCATCGGTGTGAAGCTGCGCCTGCGGAAACATCTGGATTGCTTCGGTGAATTTGACGTTGGCGGCACCGGATTTCTGCCCAGCACCTACTCCGGCGTGCATAACAACCTGTTCGCCAACTTTGGCTATGTCGGTGTCCGGGGCGGACTCACCCTGAAGTTCTAGTCAATCCAAGGCCATGCCCGGCTGGATTTCCGCGTCCAGTGAGGTGTCCGTAATCTTGTGCCGGAGTTTGTATTCCGCCAACACGCCCACCATCGCGGCGTTGTCTGTGCAGAGGCTTTGCTCCGCCAGCCGGAGCGCGAAACCTTCGCGTTTACAGGCAAGTTCCAGGTCGCGGCGCAAGGCGCGGTTGCAGATGACACCGCCGGAAGCCGTGACGCAACGCACCCGGTTCCGCTTCGCCGCCCGGATGGTTTTAACCACCAGCACTTCGACGATGGCCGCCTGGATGCTGGCGCACAAATCGTGCAGTCGCCGCGCGTCATCCGAAATCTCCGGGTGGTCGCGCAGAAAATAACGCACGGAGGTTTTCAAGCCGCTGAAGCTGAAATCATCGCCCGCGTCGTTGAGCAGCGGACGCGGAAAATCAAACGCCCTGGGGTTCCCCTGCTCCGCCAACCGGTCAATTTCCGGCCCGGCCGGATACGGCAGGCCCATCAGTTTGCCGGTTTTATCGAAGCATTCGCCGGCCGCGTCGTCCACCGTCGAACCGAGCACGCGGTGCTTCAATTCCGATTCCACCAGAACGAGCAACGTGTGTCCACCGCTGACGATGAGCGATAGATTCGGCTGAAAGGCGGTGAAGTCGGCGGCCAGGGCGCCGCCGCCACACGCAATCCATGGCGAATACAAATGCGCCTCGTGATGGTTGATGCCCACGAACGGCTTCCGCAAGGTGAAGGCAACCGCCTGGGCGGCCTTGAAACCGATGAGCAGCGCCATGGGCAGTCCCGGGCCCTGGGTGGCGGCGACGGCGTCCAGTTGTTCCGGCTGCACGCCCGCTTCGCGCAGCGCGGTTTGCACGACGGGAATCAGGTTGCGCAAATGCTCGCGGGCGGCGAGTTCGGGCACCACGCCGCCATATTCCGCGTGCATTTTGACTTGCGAGGAAATGGCATTGGACAAAATCCGGCCGTCGCGCACGACGGCGGCGCCGGTCTCATCGCAGGAGGTTTCAAGGGCTAAAATCGTCATGTTTATCGCAGCGGCGTGTCGGCAGACCGCCGCACTGCTTCGGAAAATCAAACCGTTCGGCTTTCTGCCGAAAGCCGCCACGCTCGTTTTGCAGAGGTCTCATTTCATTTGACCGCCATTTTCTCCGGCTTCGCCTCGTCGTTGAGCGTGTCGTAGAGCAGGACGCCTTTGAGCAAATCGCGGGCGCGCTCGAGCTGGACATCGTGGACGTTCGCAATGGCGGCGCGATTGGTTTCGCTGAGCGATTCAAGCCCGCCCAGAGTGCGTTTCAGCACCAGGGCGGCCTGCTGTTCCTCGGTCATGGGCACTTCGATGTCCGGCGCAATGCCGTGCTGGTGGATGACCCGGTGGCCAGGCGTGTAATACTTGGCCGTGGTGAGTTTCAGCGCCGAGCCGTCCGTGAGCGGGAAAATGCTTTGCACGGAACCTTTGCCGAACGTCTTTTCGCCGAGAACGATGCCGCGATGCAGGTCCTGCAGGCAGCCGGTGACGATTTCCGCCGCGCTGGCGGTGCCGAGATTGGCAAGCACCACGATCGGCATCCCGTTCAATTCATCCCCCTGGCCATCGGCGCGCCGGACGGAATTCTGGGCCGGGTCGCGTCCCTCGGTGGTGACGACCAACTGGCCGCGGGGCAGGAATTTCCCGCAAACATCCACCGCCTCGTCCAGCAGGCCGCCGGGGTTCAAGCGCAGATCGATGATCAACGCCTTCATTCCCTGGGCCTTCAATTTGTCCAAGGCGGCCTGGAGTTCTTCGCTGGTCTGGTCGCCGAATTCCGTGATGCGGAGGTAGCCAATCCGGTCATCGCCGAGCGGAAATTCCTTCCCGCCGTTGACGTCCTTGACCATGTCCGTCTTGATGATGGCCCGCGTGAGCTTGAAATCCTTCACCAGGCTCGACGACGGACGCTGGATGGTCACCGTCACGCGGGTGCCCGGCTCGCCACGAAGCTGTTTTACCACATCCGGCAACGGCATTTTTTCCGCGCTCAGGCCGTTCACCTTGATGATGTGGTCGCCGGACAGGATGCCCGCCCGAAATCCCGGCGTGTCCTCCATCGGCGCGATGACCGTCACGTAGTTGTCCCGCATCGAGACGACGAGCCCCAGCCCGCCGAATTGCCCCTCGGTGTCGTTCTGCAACTGCTGGTAATCGTCCGCATCCATGAATTCGCTGTGCGGGTCCAGCGAACCGACCATGCCCTTGAGGGACAGGTAAACCAGGTCGTGATACGTCAGGTCCTGGCCGTCCACATATTCCTTGCGCACCTTTGCGAGCACGTCGGCAAACAACTCCAGGTTGGGATAGATGGCATCCTCCTTGCCGGCCGCGTGGGCCGATCCCAGATAAATCCGCGCGCCTATCGCCAGGTTCAACAGCAGCGCCAGGACCACCAATCCATAAATCAAACGTCGTTTCATAATCGGGAGGCAAACTACCACACCGGCGCCCGGACACAAAGTTTTTGGGAACCGCCGGGGCCGGGCGGCTGGCCATCAGGTTTCATGCTTCAACAACATCTCGATGAACGGCAAATCGCCCGCCACCGTGACTTTCGGATTCGGCGCCACGCTGGACACGAGCCGGACCGGCTGTCCAATCAGTTCACACGCCGCCGTGTCGTCCGTGAAAATCAGTCCGCGGCGGCGCACCTCCGTCAGCGCGCGGCGGATCATCTCCACCCGGAACGTCTGGGGCGTTTGCACCGACCAAAGCCGCGACCGGTCGAGCGTGCGCTGGATGAACCGGCCGTCGGCGGATTCCTTGACGGTGTCCGTCACCGGCCGGGCCGCCACCGCCGCGCCGCTTTCCTCCGCCGCCTTGACGGTGGCGGCAATCAATTCGCCGCTCGTGCAGGGCCGCGCCGCATCCTGAATCGCCACAATTTCCGCCATCACCGACAACGCCTCCAGGCCGTTCCAGACCGAGTCCTGGCGTTCGGCGCCGCCGACCACCACCCGAAACGGCTTTTTAAAATGATATTTCGCCGCCAGTGACTGGAAGGTGTTTTGTCTGCCTTCGCGGACGACCAGGACAATTTCGCCGATGCATTCTGCGTCATCAAACCGCCGCCACGTATGCGCCACCACCGGGCGTCCGGCCACTTCGAGAAACAATTTGTCCACGCCCGCTCCCATGCGGGTGCCCTGGCCGGCGGCGACGAGGATGGCGCTGTTCATGGAAAAGCAGGTTGCAGATAGTCCGCGGCCGACGCAAGCGCGGCCTCAGTGAAATTTATCCCGGGTTTCAGGCCCATTGCCGGCAGGGCGCCCGGGCTCAACTCCTGCCAAAGAGACAGGGCGACGTCCTTTGCGAACGTCGCCCCGGTCGAAATTGCGTACGACAATAAATCAGTAACGCTCCCGGCGTCCGCCACCGCCGCCGCCGCCGCCGAAATCACGGCGCGGGCCGCGGTCACCGCGGGGGCGCTCTTCTTTTGGACGGGCGATGTTGACCGTCAACTGGCGCTCACCCAGCGTTGCGCCGTTCATGGCCTGAATGGCCTTTTGGGCTTCCTCGGGCGTGGACATGGTGACAAAGGCAAAGCCGCGTGAGCGGCCGCTCATCCGGTCCATCATGAGGTTGGCTTCGACGACCGTGCCGTGGGCGGCAAACGCCTCCTGCAGGTCATTTTCCGTGGTGTTGAAGGAAAGATTTCCGACAAACAGTTTCGTGCTCATTCAATGATTTGCTGTTCAAGACTAACCGTTATTTCCAGACTGTTCCCGACCATCGGGTCTCAAATCATCACTGAACCACGTTCACTTGAAGATTTTCCAGTCCTCGAAAGGACAAGTTATCCAACAGACGGGGCCAGCTTAACCGTTTCGAAAACCATTGCAAGCTATTTCTAAAAAGGCAATTCCCGCGCCCCGACTCATCCGCGCGGGTTGGAAATTACCGGTCTTGACTGGAAGCGAACACCTCTTAAAGTGGTTTGTATCCTTCGGTCCAATTGGTCAAAATCGCCGATAATTGCATGAACCGCCGTTGGTTGTCCTGGGTCAGCGTGTTTCTGGTGGCTTTCACCGGCCTCGTGATCGCATGGCAATTTCTGCATCGGTCTGAAAAACGAGGAAACGTGGCCCTTTCCGCCTTTGCCCAATCCGCCCTGCGCAGTGAACAAATGGCCAAAGTCACCGATATTTTGAGGCGGGAAACGTCCCAGGCTTCCGCGCTGGATCGTCGCATTGATTTGATGTTGCCGGACAATGCGCGTCTCTTCATGATCGACATGACGGGCCCCACCAATTACTTCCGGGTCGGGTATTATTATTACCTGACTTATTATCTTTTCCCCCGCGAAATTGATGTGAGCGTGGACCAGCCGACCCGCATAACCAAGGACGGCTTTCCCGGCCAGACCATCGAATCCGACGAGGAAGTCTTTTCGCGGGGATACACTTTAAAAGTGTACGCGAAATCGGAGGACCATCTGATATGCACCGCACCCCTCGGATTTCAGCCCAGGGAGGTACGCAATCCGGATTGGTTCAATTCCGACTCCGACACGATCGTGGCCTTCCTGCTGCCGTTGCTGACAGCCCTTGCAGGGATGTGGTTGTTCCGCTTTTTATTCCCCGGTTCGAGTGGGCGCACGCCGTTGCTGGAACAACTCGCGTATGGCCTGGGTCTGGGAATGATGGCCGTGGCCGCGCTCACGCTGGGTGTCAAACTGTGCGGCTTCCACGGCTATCGGCTGGTCTTCCTGACGGCCGCCGCGGGGGGCGTCGCGGAAATCTGGCGCGATCGCAAGGCGTTTTGGGCGGAGACCACCGCCGATTGCCGGCAGTTGGCTCATCGTCCCATTGCCCTTGCCATTGGGGCGATCGGTCTGGTGGTGTTTCTGATCCTGTTCCGTCTGGCCGGGTTGCAGGGACTTATCGAATTTGACGCGTTGATGGCGTGGTCGCTCAAGGCCAAGATCCTGCACCTCTATGCCGGGCACGATCTGGTGCAATGGTTTTCCAGTCCGCGTCTGACGGGTGCGCATCTTGATTACCCCACACTCGTGCCCTCGCTGCATGCCGCCACGTATGATTCCATCGGCCACGTGGACGAGTTTGTCACCAAGTTCTGGCCCACTTGGATGCTGTTCCTGCTCCTGGGCGCGCTGGCCTCATTGAATCAGGGCCTGAAAAGCCGGTTTCAGGCGCCCCAGGTTGCGCTGCTGGGCTTGTTGCTGCTGCCCGCGACCCAAAAGTATGTCCAGATGGAGGGCGGCACCCTGCCGATGGTTTTTTTTACCGTCCTGGGTTTCGTGCAGTGCGCCCTCTGGCTGGTGGAAAAGGACCCGGCCCGGCTGGGGCTTGGGCTGACACTTTTATTTGGAGCGGCGATGTCAAAGTTTGAAGGGTTCATCTTTCTGGCGCTGGCAGGAAGCTGGATGCTGCTGCTGCCATCGGCGCGGCCCTCGTTGAAACCGTCACCCCGCCACTGGCGGTTGCTGGCATTTTGCCTTCTGGCCGCATTGCCTTTCGTCTGCCTGCGAGTCTCGATACCCGCCCTGAACTTCGAATCGGGTTGGGCCGGATATGCCCTGAGCCATCCTGCCACCACGCTCTCGAACTGGCCCGGCATCTTCATGATCCTGCTGGCCCGGTTGTTTGTGAATCCCGACCTGGCAAGCTGGGATGGCGAGAATGGAAGTCTTCATTGGACCGGCAAATGGGACGGTCTGGTGTCCCTGTACAATCAGTCAACCCTCGGTCTGGCCTGGCTCTGCCTGTTTCTGACGGTGGTGCTCTGGCTGGCCGTTCCGGCCCGGCGCAAGTCCGTTGTCTGGTTGCTGGCAATGCTGGTCGGCGCCACGGCCGCCTTCAGCGGGGTGTTTGCCTGCTTCGTCAGCATCACCAGCCTGACCCATGTGATGGGCTACACTGCCGATGACGTCGCCGGACGATATCTTTTACCGGTGTTGCTGGCCTGGTTCGCCACGGTCCTGACCTTGTTCTTCATGAGCCTTCCGGCAGCCAGATCAGCCGCCGCCACCGGCACAACCGCCACTGTCCCAAAAAAATCCCGCCAAAGGCAAGGCGCCGCCAAAACCAGGCCGGCCAGCGGCGCTTAACCGGCAGGGGCGGCCCGCCAATCAAGCACCTTTAGCTGCACCGTGCGGCGGCCATTGAATTCATTGATCTGCGGGACGAACGCGAGATCAAATGTTCCCACCGGCAGGGAGGCTTCGCCGCCATTCCACCAAAGGGCCTCAAGGGTGGATGCACCGTCGGTCACCCACATTTTCACGTGCTGCTTTTCCGCGCCGATGCGTTGCAGCGGGCGTTGATGCGTGAGATGGCACGCGCAAAATTGCACCGGCGGATTCCCCTGCCCGGTCGGTTTCAAGCACGCCAGTTCCCCGAGCATTTCAATATTCATTTCGTCCAAGCCGACTTCCGCGTCGAGACGCAGCGATGGCTGCAAATCCTCCGGCTTCAACGCGCGACGCGCCAGTTCATTCAACCGCTGTCGCAGCGCATCCAGCCGGTCCGGTTTCAGGCTCAAACCAGCCGCCATGGCATGTCCGCCATGGCGCACGAGCAAATCGCCGCACTCCCGCAACGCGGCGGCCAGGTCGAATCCCGCGATGCTGCGGCCCGAGCCGCGCCATTCGCCGCCCTCGCCGCCCAGAATGATCGTGGGCCGATGAAACTGCTGGACAACGCGCGACGCGACGATGCCGACCACGCCGATGTGCCAGAGTATTTGTCCCTCGACGATGACGAAATCGGTCCGGGGATTGAACTTTGCCTGCACCACTCCAATGACCTCCTCGACGATGCCGCGCTCAATCTTTTGCCGCTCGCGATTCCGGGAATCCAGATTTTGGGCGATGGGCAGGGCTCCCGCCAGATCGCGCGCGAGCAGCAGGTGGAGCGATTCCTCCGCCGTCTCGAGCCGGCCGGCGGCATTCAGGCGCGGCGCAAGTTGGAAGCCGACCTCATAGGCGCCGAGCACCGGGGGGCTTTGCGCGACCTGTTTGAGCGCAATCAAACCGGGCCGTTGGGTCGTGTTGAGCCGTTGCAAACCGGCGGAAGCCAGAATGCGATTTTCCCCGGTCAACGGCACCAGATCGGCAATGGTGCCCAGCGCCACCAGATCCAGCAGCGGCCGCACATCAAATTCCGCCGCGCCGGGCAGGCCGGTTTCACGCCCGCGCTTGACGAGCGCGTGGGCCAGTTTGAAGGCGAGGCCGGCTGAACATAATTCAGCCGAAGGCCGAGAGTCGAGGGTCGCGGGCAAGCCGGCTTCCGGCCCTCGACTTTCGACTTTCGACGCCCGACCCTGCAACTGTGGATTGACCAGCGCCACCGCCTCGGGCGCAGGCGACGAAACCTGATGATGATCGAGGACGATGACATCCACGCCGCGGGCGCGCAAATCGCGGATGGTGTTCACGGCGGTCGAGCCGCAGTCCACGGCCAGCAGCAATTTCACCGGGAATTTCTTCAGGCAATTTTCGACGCCATCGGCGCTCAGGCCGTAGCCTTCATCCAGGCGATGCGGCAGGTAAAAGTCCGCCTGCCAGCCGAGCGGCCGCAACACCTCGAGCAGCAACGCCGTGGCGGTGACGCCGTCCACATCGTAGTCGCCGAAGATGGCGAGCGGCTCGTTCTGTTCGCGGGCCCGGAAAAGGCGCTCGACGGCGGCGTTCATGTCGGGAAGCAAAAACGGGTCGGCCAGATTCTTGAGGCGCGGCGAGAGGAAATTTTCCATGACGGCCGGCTCGCTGAACCCGCGATTGAGCAGGCATTGCGCCAGCAGCGGCGGGAGCTTGAACTGCGCCGCCAACCGATCCGCAAGCAACGGATGCGGCGGCGCCAGCGACCAGCGGAATTTCATCAGTGGTTGTGGTTTTGACGGCCGGCCGCGCCGGTGCGTTTTTCCCGTTCGGCGACCATGACGGACAGCACGATGGCGATGATAATGATGGTGGCCACGACCATCAAGGAAACGCTCGTCGGGAGTTCCACCTGGAACCCTTTCGGTTCCGGGCGGCCATGCGGGTCAATGAGCATTTTCACTCCGATAAAAACGAGCACGACCGACAGGCCGATTTTCAAGTACCGGAAATAATCGAGCGCGCCGACCAGCAGGAAATACAGCGAACGGAGGCCGAGAATGGCGAAGATGTTCGACGTGAAGACGATGAAAGCGTTGCGGGTGACGGAAAAAACCGCCGGGACGGAATCCAGGGCAAAAATCAAATCGGTGGTTTCGATGATCAACAGCACCACGGCGAGCGGCGTGAGCGCCCGACGGCCGTTGAGCCGGGTGAAAAATTTCTGGCCGTCCGGGTCCGGTGAAACGGCAAACAGTTTCCGCGCCAGCCGCAAGGCCAGGTTCCGTTCCGGATTCACGGTTGTCTGGCCGGACAACAGCATTTTGACGCCGGCAAAAAGCAGGAACGCGCCGAAGAGATAAAGAACCCAGTCAAACCGGTTGATCAGCTCCACGCCCAGTCCGATCATCGCGCCCCGCATGACGAGCGCGCCGAGAATGCCCCAGAACAGCAGGCGATGCTGGTGTTCCCGGGGAACGCGAAACCAGGCAAAAACGAGCGCGATGACCAGGATGTTGTCGAGTGACAGGGAAAGTTCGATGAGGTAGCCGGTGGTGAACTGGATGGCTTCCTCCCGTCCGCGCCCATAAGCCACCGCCCCGGCAAAGGCCATGGCCAGCGCAAACCAGAGCGCGCTCCAGGCGGCCGCCTCCCGGAACGGGACGGTGCGGGCGCGGCGGTTCAGGAGCCCGAGGTCGAGCGCGAGAAAAAGCAGCACGCAAAGGATGAAACCCACCCAATGCCAGGGCGTGATCTCAACAGAACCAGCCATGGTTTTGCGCCGTCAGACCCTGGCCGACGCCGTGTTTTGCATCGTCACCTGCGACGCGCCGATGGCGGGACGCTCGCCCTTGTGCCGCCACAATACCCAGGCGCTGGCGATATAGATGGACGAGTAGGTGCCGGTGAGGATGCCGATGAGGAAGGTGAACGCAAAGTCGTTGATGACGCCGCCGCCAAACAAATAAAGCGCCGTGGTGGCCAGAAACACCGTGCCGGAAGTGATGAGCGTCCGGCTCAACGTCTGGTTGAGCGCCTGGTTGATGATGTCCTTGAACGAGCCGCGCACGCCCATCTTCAGATCTTCACGGATGCGGTCAAAAATCACGATCGTGTCGTTGGTGGAGAAACCGATGATGGTCAGGATGGCCGCGACGACGGTGGCGTTGAATTCGCGGCCCGATACGCCGTTGGCGATGCAATAACAGCCAATCGTCATGAACACGTCGTGAATGACCGCGATCACCGCGCCGACGGCAAACGAAAATTCATAGCGGAACGCGACATAGACCAGGATGCCGAACAGCGACAGCAAACAGGCGATGATGGCCGACTGTAAAATTTCCGCGCCCACCACGGCGCCGACCTGCTGCTGGCCGATCACTTTGAACTGCGCCTGCGGAAACTGTTCGGCCAGCGCCCGCGCGACCTTGTCGGCTGAACCGGTTGCCGTGGTCACCCGGAGGGTTTCCGCGCCGGTCCCGGCCACGTCCTTTTCATATTGGATTTGGGAATCCTTTTCGCCCGCGGCGGTCAGCGCATTGCGGATCTGTTCGACGTCCAGCTTTTGCACGTAACTGAACCGGGTGCTGTCGCCGCCGGCAAAATCCACGCCGAACAATTTCGGGCCGCGCTCAAAAATCCCGTAACCCATGCCGATGACGATGATGGTCCACGACAGGATGAAGGCCGGCTTGGCGAGCTTCATGAAGTCGAGCTTGGTGGCGCGGATGATATGCAACATCGGCAGCGACTTGATCCAGTTGTGGTCGAGCAGGAAATTGAAGATCAGGCGGGTCACCACGAGCGCCGTGAACAAACTGGCCGCCACACCGATGGTCAGCGTCACACCGAAGCCCTTGACCTCGCCCGTGCCCATGAAAATCAGGATGATGGACGAAATCAGCGTGGTGACGTGCGAATCGAAAATCGTGCCGAAGGCGCGGGCATAACCGGCGGCGATGGCGCCGCGCAAGGATTTGCCCTTGGCCAGCTCTTCGCGGATGCGCTCGTAAATCAGCACGTTGGCATCCACCGCCATGCCGACGGTCAGCACCACGCCGGCGATGCCCGGCAGGGTGAGGGTCGTGCCGATGGAACACATCACCCCGAGCAGGATGATGATGTTGGTGACCAGCGCGATGTTCGCGACGATGCCCGCCAGCAGGTAATAACAGAGCATGAACGCGGAAACCAAAAGCACGCCGGCGATGGACGCATGAATGCCGCTGCGAATCGAGTCCCGCCCGAGCGTCGGGTCAACGTCGCTGGAATAAATGATATGGAGCGGTGCGCGCCGCGGGTTTTGCATGACATTGGCCAGTTGCATGGCCTGCTCGGGGGTGAAACGCCCGGTGATCTGCCCGTTGCCGGCCTCGATTGCTCCCTGGATCACCGGCGCGGAATACAATTCGCCATCCAAAACAATGGCCAGCCGCTGTCCGATGTTGTTGCGGGTGACTTCGCCAAACCGTTTCGCGCCTTCACTGTTCAGCCGGAAATCAATCTGCGGCTCGCCCAAGTTGCCGCGTATCGCCATGGCGTTTTCGATGATGTCACCGGCCAGATGATTCTCCGGCTTTTTCTTCACGACCACCGCTTCAATTTCGGACGGGCCGTTGGGCTGCGGCTCGATGCGCTTGAGCACTTCATACCCCGGCGGGACGGGTTGAAGAATCTCGCCGGTCTTTTCGTTGACGTATTGCGAGCTGTCCTCCTTCACCATCCGGAATTCCAGGTACGCGGCCTTTTGAATGTTCGTCTGCGCGCTCTGCTTGTCGGCTTCGGACAAACCGGGCAGTTGGATCAGGATGCGGTTGCCGCCCGCGGGCTGGATGATGGGCTCGGCCACGCCGAAAGCGTCCACGCGCTTGCGCAACACCTCGGCCGCCTGGGACAAGGCTCCTTCCACCCGGGCCAGATTGGTGGTCGTCTCCACCACGCCCGAACTGTTCGTTGTCGTCTCGACATAAACCAGCCGGTTGGTGTCCATTTCCACGAGGAACGACGTGCCGCCCTGCAAATCGAGGCCCAGCTTGATCTTGCCCGAAGCATCACGCTGAAGCTGGTTCAGAATGTAAGTGTTCGGGTACAACTGGTTCTTCACGTCGAAGAACGGGAAGTACGGTGTGATGTTGTTCGTGCCGATGGCGGACTGCAAATTGGAAAATTCGCGTTCGGGCCGGGCCGCCTGCAACGGCCGGAGGCTTTCCAAAATATTGGTGAAGGCCGTGTCCCGGTTGACCGCGCGCGTCTCAAAGGCCCGCACCAGGCTCTGCGAGGTCGGGGAATTGGGCCCGATGATGCCGATGGACCACAACGCCCAAAAGAGAATGGCGACCACGAGCAGGAACTTCCAACGATCGTTTTGTTTCATGGCTGGCTCAGGATTCGGCGGCGTCGCCGCCGGCAAGGATTTCCGTCACGGAAGCCTTGGTGACTTCCATTTTGGCGTCCGCCGAGCGGAGGGAAACCGTCCGGTCCTTGACCGTGATGACGACGCCGACGACGCCGCTGGACGTGACGATCCGGTCACCCGGCTTGAGGTTTTTCAACAACTCGGCATGCCGGGCGCGTTGTTGCTGCTGCGGCCGGAACATGAGGAAATACATCATGACCAGCATCAAAACCACCAGCGTCAGGGGGCTGCCAAAAGGAAGCTGAAGCCCGGCCGGCGGCGGGGATTGTCCCGGTGCGGGGTTGGTCGCCTGTGCCAGAAAAACGTTTAAAGCATTCAAATGCATAAATGGACAATTGGCCGCACACTTTAATGGAGCGGGCGCATTTGGCAAGCGTTATTGGCCATGAGTTGCAATCTGGATGGTGTCTGAGTGATTGTTGCCGTAAAATCGCTTGGCGAAAAGGCGTTTGTAAATTCAAGGGACTTGCTTTCTCAAGGCCGGTCAATGTCCGTTCAAAGATTTTATCGTTTCTGCAAGCTATTTCCTTGGGGTCACAGAAACTCGCAGCAGGCCGGCCTTGGTTTCAGGTGGGTTTTTGATGTATCGAACGAGTGGCTAAATAACCCGATTCGTCATCTAACAGAATTGCAAAATCACAACCCATCTGATGCACGTAAGAATCAACTTCGGGAACTACAATTTTATCAACGGCATCTTGACCCAATACTGCTTCCTTTGGCACGGAGATTAGCTTGGGTTCAGAACCGGGCACGGAAATCAATTCTGCCCAAGTTATGGCAAGCTCATGATGACCGTCTGGCTGGACTTTACGAACCTGAAAAAGACATTTATGCGGGTGCTCTTGGGTGCAATACGCCACGCATTTGCCGTCCAGTTCTTCGTGTGAAAACTGCGGATGTTTCACATAGTCCATAATGCACAATTACCACGGAAACCGCCCCCAAAAACAAAAATTCTATGATTCATTACTTTGTGTCAAAGAAATTAGGGTCGTTGCGAATTGATGAGTTAGAGGTCTGGGTGTATATACTTCCCCAAGCTTGGCCGGTTTTAGTATCAATAATGATAGCGAAATTTGGGGTGGTTGAAATCTGGTATCGGCCAACTTCATTTGATGATGTTCCCGCCCCGATCGCGAGAACAGCCACAATACCTACAACAATTCCCAGGAGCGCACTTTTAATGTCAATTTGAATTTTCATAGTCTCAATCTGACCAAATCCCCATGAAAACACCACAACTCAAAACAGCAAAATCAGGCCCAAACAGGTTTAAGAAACCTACGTTTAATAAATCAAGAAAAAGACTTGACTTGTTTAATAAACATAGTAAAGTGAAGCGCATGAACGGCACAATACAAAACGACCGCCTGGAAAGCCTGAAGGCAGCATGTGAGCAGGAAATCCAAGAAACGGAAGAAAAGCTTCGCTCGTTAAGGGCGAAGCTGAACACCCTGCTTACGCTGGCGCAAGAGTCTCAAAAGCTGTCGAATCCAAAATCTGAACCTGACAAATATGCCAACATGGGCCTGACGGAAGCGGTTCTTGATGTTGTGAACCGGCTAAAAAATGTTTCACCGGCTGGCGCGACAGCTTCACAAATCAGAGATTACATGATTGCCCACGGATTTCCACTAACTGAAAAACCGCACAATTTCAGCATTGCCGTCGCGGTCACTTTGAAGCGGCTGGAGGAAGCTGGACGCATTGGGAGCATTTTAAACCATGATGCCGGATTCAGGCATAAAAAAACCTTCCACCCTTTAAATGTGAAGAAATGAAATTTTCCGGGGAACGGTCGCGGGGCCGGCAAGCCTTAACCGTTCATTGCGTTTCATACGCGCAAGACACCGCGACCTAATCCCCAAACTTAAATCAATGCCCTGCCGGTGTAATCAGCACCAACAGGGCGCAACCAAAAGGCCATAGACCTAGCGGCTGCGAATCCTTGCAGATTCTCGCACACGTTAAGTCTTGGCCGACAGAAAGTCGAGCCAAAAATGACAACGTGCTTATGCTGTGGCAGCAAAATCAAGAAGTTCGGCAGTTTCAAAACCCGATCTGGAACCGTGCAACGCTTCCGTTGCCTCAACCCAGCTTGCGGCAAAACCTTTAATGAGCAACGCCGGTTCATTGGCGTGACGTTGGACGAAAACAAGATTGTCCAAATCATCCGGTGCCTGACGGAAGGCGTCGGCGTAAGGGCAACGGCAAGGCTGGCCGGGTGCGACAAGAACACCGTGCTGGAAGTGCTCAACGTCATTGGCGAGAAGTGTGAGCGCCTGCATGATTCGCTTGTCCGCGACATCAGGCCCGAATCCATCCAGCTTGACGAATTGTGGGCGCGGGTCGGCATTCGCCAGAGCCGGACGACGCCAAACGACCCGGTGCGGGGCGACTTTTTCACGTTCCTTGGCATTGACCGCCGGACAAAACTGATTATCTCGCATCTGACGGGCAAGCGGGATTACGAGAACACAAACGATTTCGCTTCCGACTTGGCTTCCCGCGTCACCGGCACGGTTCAAATCACTTGTGACGGCTGGCGGCCCTACGTTCCAACGCTCCGCGCACACTTGCTTGGGCGGCTCAACCTTGCGGTCATGCAAAAGATTTACGGCACGATAAACGGCAAAGACTGTTTTGACCCTTTGGAGGCATGGAACCGGCTCAACATCGTTGCCCGCCGGTACAGCCCGCCCAAATGCACTGGCATCAAGCTTAAAACCGTTGCGGGTGAGCCGGACGTGGACAAGATTTGCACCAGCCACATTGAACGGCTCAATCTGAGCGTCAGGACGTTCAACCGGCGCTTTACGCGCCTTTGCCCCGGTTGGTCACGCAAGCTGGCCAATCACCGTCATTCCGTGGCTCTGTTCGTTGTAGCGCACAACTTCTGCAAGGTTCATTCGACACTCGGTTGCACCCCGGCTGTTGGCGCTCGCCTTACAGACCACGCTTGGACGATTGAGGAGCTTATCAGCCGCCTTTCGGAAACAATTTGACATACATCACCGCAATCTGCCAGGAAGGGAATTCAACGGGTATTCAACTTGCCAAAACGTTGATAATGCCTTACATTAAGTCACCTGTGTATTGGATCATTTATGGGCGAATAGGGTAATGAAAGCCACGAGATTACGGGGCGTTGTTTATCTGGCAATTCCAATCCTTGCCGGGGGAATTTTTGCGGCAGGGTTGTTCACTCCGTTGGGCATTGTCAACTGTGTCTGGTACTTCATTCCGCTGCTGCTGTCGGTTTATGTCGGCGGCCGGGTTCTGCCGTTTGTGCTCGCCGCCCTGCTTTCGGCTTTGATGATGGCCGGGCACTTCCTTGCACCGATGGGGGCCGATTCCCGCTGGGCACTCGAGAGCCACCTCATGAGCGTTTGCGTGTTGTGGGTGGCGGCATTTTTGATCTCGCAACATAAGCGGACGGTGCAGGAAATGCGCACGCTGTCGCGCGCGGCCGAACAGAGCTCGGTTTCCATCGTCATTACCAACCCGGCCGGCAACATCGAATATGTCAACCGGAAGTTCACCGAAGTCACCGGCTATTCGTTCAAGGAAGCCCTCGGCAAAAACCCGCGCATTTTGAAGTCGGGGGAATTGCCCCCCGAAGCCTACCGGCAACTGTGGGAGGCGATCACCGCCGGGAAGGAGTGGCGCGGGGAATTCCACAACCGGAAGAAGGACGGCGGACTTTATTGGGAATCCGCCTCCCTTTCACCGATTTTCGACAACGCCGGGAACATTGCCCATTTTCTGGCGGTCAAGGAAGACATCACCGAACGCAAGCGCGTGGAACAACAACTGGAGGAGATGCTGGATTTCAACCAGAAAATCATCCTGAACGCCCCGGTGGGTATCATCGTCTTTAAAACCTCCGGGCAATGCGTGCTGGCCAACGAGGCCGCCGCCCGGATCCTCGATGGCACCGTGGCCCAGTTGATAAAACAGAATTTCCGGCAGCTGGAATCTTGGCGCGCTTCGGGCATGCTCCAGGTGGCGGAGTCGGTTCTGGCCGCGGATAAACCGCAGCAGTATGAAACGCATTTCATCAGCACGTTTGGCAAGGAAGTCTGGCTGGTGTGTTATTTCAGCCCCTTCGTCTGGGGCAACGAGCCGCACCTGCTCCTCCTGATTTCCGACATCACCGCGCGCCGGCAGGCCGAGGAACATATCCGGGAACAGGCCGCGCTGCTGGACAAGGCGCCGGATGCCATCCTGGCCCTGGATATGGACGACCGCGTCATTTACTGGAACAAGGGCGCCGAGCGGGTTTACGGCTGGACCGCAAACGAGGCGACCGGCAAAAAGCCCTTGGAGCTGTTCCTCAACGGGGTCATTTCACCGCAACATAAAAAGGCCATCCAGACCGTCAAGGAATACGGAGAGTGGGCCGGTGAATTGCCGGAATACACCAAAAATGGCAAACCGATCACGGTCCAGGGGCGATGTAACCTCATTCTCGACGAGCAGGGCCGCCCGAAATCCTGGCTCATCATCAACACCGACATCACCGAAAAGAAAAAGTTCGAAAGCCAGATCCTCCGCTCCCAGCGCATGGAAAGCATTGGTTCCCTGGCCGGCGGCATCGCCCACGACCTCAACAACATTCTGACGCCCCTCCTGGTCTCGATCCAGGTGTTGAAGGAAAATGTCACCGATGCCGACGGCAGCAAGCTGCTTGAGGCGCTGGAAGCCAATGTCCAGCGCGGCGCCGGACTGGTCAAACAGGTGCTCGCTTTCGGCCGCGGCATGGAGGGCGAACGCATTGCCGTCAACCCCAAACACATTGCCCGCGAAATTGAACAAATCATTCATGAGACCTTCCCCAAATCGGTGGCGTTTGAACTTCATTCGGCGCCCGACCTGTGGACCATCACCGGCGACCCGACCCAGTTGCACCAGGTGTTGTTGAATCTCTGCGTCAACGCGCGCGATGCCATGCCTGGCGGAGGCCAACTGTCCCTTCGCCTGGAGAACACGAAGGTGGACGAGACCTATGCCGGCATGAACCTGGAAGCCCGACCAGGCCCGTATGTGGTCATCACGGTGGCGGACACCGGGACGGGGATTCCGAAGGAGATTCAGGAGCGGATTTTCGATCCGTTTTTCACGACCAAGGAGCCCGGGAAAGGCACGGGGCTGGGTTTGTCCACGACCCTGGCCATCATCAAGAGCCACGGCGGGTTCATCAATTGCTACAGCGAACCGGCCAAGGGCACTGTCTTCAGGGTTTATTTCCCCGCCAACACCACGCCGATGCCGACGGAAAAAACGGGAGCGGAACAATCCAAACTCCCGCGCGGTCACAATGAACTGGTGCTGGTGGTGGATGACGAGGAACCCATCCGACAAGTCGCCCAGCGAACCCTGGAGCGTTTTGGCTATCGCGTCCTGCTGGCGGCGGACGGCGCCGAAGCGGTTTCGCTCTACAAATCCCGCCAGCGGGAAATCGACGTGGTCATCACAGACATGGCCATGCCGGTCATGGACGGGCCGGCCACCATCCTTGCGCTCAAAGCGATCAATCCACACGTCAAGCTGGTCAGTTCCAGCGGCATGACTGCCGACGGCGGCCTGGACAAGGTCAAGGAAATCGGCGTCCGCCATTTCATACCCAAGCCTTACACCGCCGAAACCATGCTCCACAAGCTGGATGAAGTGCTTCACGAAACGGCGGCAAATTGACAGCGAAAGAAATTTTTCCGGCACCTTATCCACCACCGGCTGGAGAGTGAGAATGCTTGATCGGAAGCCGGACCATCCACTGCGCCCCGTTCAATCCACCGGCCAATCGCGTTGGCCAGTGACGCCTTTGCCGTCACCGCTATTGCCGCTGCCACCGGGGCTGAGGTCCCGTATGGTCGTCCTCGCCCGCAGCCAGGCCAGATCCGGATTGCCGGTGGCGGCATCATGATGCATGTGATAACTGGGCGAATATGCCGTCAACGTCCGCTGATCCTGCCACCGGTGCCACCCCACATGATTGTCCGCATAGGAGATGACGCCGCCGTGGCTGTGGGAGCTTCCGGGAAAATTGAAAAAATAGTCAATGTCCATCTCCACCCCGAAAAAAGGCCAGCAAATGCTGTCCGGCTGCACATCGGCAAAAAGAAAAAGCCCCTCCGGCGGCGACTGGGTAATGTCGGAATATTTCCGGTAAATCTTGTATCCCGTGGCGAGGCGGTAATCCCAGGGCCCGGTCCAGCCGGCATACGCATTCAGCGCATAACTGCGGATTTTGGGATAGTCCTGGCCGGCAATCCGCACCGTGTCGCGATCCGTCGGACAGACATAAATGCTCGTTGATTTGAAGTAACTGGCGAACAGGGCATATTGCGGGTCCAGCAGGTATGCCGTGTTGGTATTATCGGCGGGAACGACAAAAGCGCCCTGGATCCAGAATTTTTCCCCGGTGGTGGGCGGACTCTGCCGGCCGACGGCCACCAGCAAATCGTCGTTGTCCGCCGCGTACATCGCCCAGGCCGTGACCAGTTGTTTCTGGTTGTTGATGCAGGGAATGCGTTTGGCCGTCGCCTTCGCGCTCGCAATCGCCGACAGGATCAATGAGGCCAGAATAGCAATGATGGCAATGACCACGAGCAACTCGATCAATGTGAACCCCCGACGGCCTGTCCGTATCGTCGGCATAATCTCTGAGATTGTTGACGATTTAATATCTGCCCGGTTTGAAAGGCAAGCCTTTAATCGGATGGCCGGAAACATTTAACCGCGACGTAACGGATGGGCTGATTTTCAAACCCCTCCGGTGGAATTGCTTGAAATCCATCAGGCGGACAACGACGAAACCGCTCGGGTACATCTTGACACTGTCCTTGTTTGGAGTTCCGCCTTCAGGCGGTTCGGGTGAAATCCCACGATTTGCCGCGTAAACGCGGAATTCCAAACCCTGACAACTGCTTCGTTAAGGACAGTGTCAAGATGACCCAAACCGCTCCAATTGTGAAAATTTCCTGTGCATTGCCGGGGCAATATGATAAACTAAGCGCGTGGAAAAAGTGGCCCGCATCTTCCGTTCATTTGCCGAAGCCGACCAGGCGGACTTTGAATATTACCAATCCCTCACACCCGAACTACGGCTGGACATCCTTGGCGAACTGATCACACTCGCGCAACCCGATGAAACTAAGCAAAGATTTGAGAGAGTTTGTCGCATTATTAAACTCCAGGAAGATTAAGTTTCTACTGGTGGGCGGCCATGCCGTCGCCTACCATGGCCTGCCTCGTTTTACGGAGGACATTGACTTCCTCATCGAAACCACGCCGGAAAACGCCGCGCTCGTTGCCGCCGCCGTCAACGTTTTTGGATTTCCAGAATTCAAACCGGGCGATTTCCGCAAACCGGAAACCATCATTCAATTGGGCCGCGCGCCCAACCGGATTGACCTGCTGACTTCCGTCACGGCGGTTTCGTTTGAGGAAGCATGGAAAACCAAAATCGAAACGAACCTCGACGGCCTGCCGGTCTGGGTCATCAGCAAGGAACTGCTGGTGCGAAACAAACTGGCCACCGGCCGCCCGCAGGATCTGGCGGATGTGGAACGGATTGACGGCAGGAAATAGAATCTCGGACGGATTCGCCAGCGTCGGGGCTAGGATTTTTATGGAATCGTTCGGCTACAAAGATTACGCTCCGCTTTATGAAAAATATCCTGTGCATCATCGCCGCCGCCGCGCTGCTATGTGGCTGCGCGGGAATGTTTGAAGCCAACAATCAGGCAGTAGCCAAATTGAACACTCAAATGTCGCCGGAATGGTTAAAGGCAAACATCGTCATCGGCAAAACAACGAAGGAAGAAGTTCAAGGTTTTTTTGGTGAGCCGATGTTCAAAAATGCCTCGTCCGGTTCCGGGGCTGGCGCGGCTTTCATGCCCGATGAGATGTGGACTTATTCAGTTTGATTTTCCAGCGCTGACATGCACGGCAGCGCCCACTGGTCAAAGGCAATTGTTTTCAGTTTCAAGAACGGCACGGTCAGCGATTACAACGTCTCCAGCACTTCATTTTGAAACAATACCGATGTTAGAACGCGAATCTCGCCCAGAAAGAATTCTTACAACCATTGTGGCGCTGCCTTGAGCAATACAATAAGCCTCCCAAACATTCCTGATGGGAAGTTCATTTCCCGTATAACGCGCAGATACATCTGGGAATATTCCTAGCATGGATTTCAAAATGGCAAACTCTTTAGCTGATGTAAGCAAGAAACACTCGTCCATTGCTTCGGAAATAACCAATTGGAACAGAGACTGGCCAAAAGCACGCGTCGAAGTAGAAAACGCCTGTGAAGAGGGTGCCTATGGCATGCGAACCGGGTTTTGTATTCGCGGTGAACCAGTCAAAAACTTTATTAGCCAAGTCCGAACCGAAATTAATCTGCGTGTTGAATTGTTTTGCTAAATCAGACAGTGCCCAAAATGGTCGGCGTTTTGGTGGAATATTCTTTTTGCGATAGTTTTCGTTTGTTTGAGCGAGCCATTTGGGCAGTTGTTCCTCACTGAGCATATTCACATATGAATCTGTGCTGCTATTTCCTTTTGCTCCGGCTCGACCCACTTGTTGTGCTCCTTGATGAGATCCACGAGGCGTTCCACGGCCTCGGCTTCGGGGATGTTGAATTTGATGGCCTGCTTGCCGACGTAGAGGTTGATCTTGCCGGGCGCGCCGCCCACGTAGCCGAAATCCGCGTCCGCCATTTCGCCCGGGCCGTTCACGATGCAACCCATGATGGCAATCTTCACGCCCTTGAGATGTTCCGTGCGCGCCTTGATGCGCGCCGTGACGGTCTGGAGATTGAACAGCGTCCGGCCGCAACTCGGGCACGCGACATAATCGGTCTTGAACGAACGGCAGCCGGCCGCCTGCAAAATGTTGTACGCCAGCCGCAGCGACTGTCCACCGCCGGCCTCGCCGCGAATCAAAATCGCGTCACCGATCCCGTCCGCCAGCAGCGAACCGATGACCACGGAAGCACGCAGCAACGCAATCCTGGGTTCCAAAACTTCGTGGCCGCCGATGTCAATCGGCGGATTTCCCGCAGCCGACGAATCCGCGGATTCACGTCCACGGCTACGTTCAAAGTTGATGCAATCCTTCAGCAGAATCGGATTGTTCCGGCCCAAACGTTTCAGTTTTCCGGCCAGCAGGCGGAAAGCCGTGATGGCCGGCAGATTCAATCCGTCCTTCACGGTGACGAGTTGCGTGTCACAGTTGACTACAAAATCTTCTGTCGGGTCGATCTCGGCAATATTCAGGTCTTCGTAAACCGCCTCCGGTTTCACGTCGTCCTTGGGCCGGATTTTGTGCGCGACCTTGTCCCACGTGGCGCGCGTGACAACAACCCGGATAAGCTGTTCTCCGCCGCACTTCACGCCCTCCGCCAGTTCAATCTCCGGCGTCTCGCGTTTCTCGAAATGGAAGGGGTCAAACGGAAATGCTGAATTCTGAATGCTGAATTCTGAATTCGCCAAAACGGGAATCTGCGCCAGCAAATCGGTGCAAACCTCGATTTCCCGCGGGGAATCCTCCGTGAGCGAGACGCGGATGGTGTCGCCCAGGCCGTCGCACAGCAGCGAGCCGATGCCGATGGCGGATTTGATGCGGCCGTCCTCGCCTTCGCCCGCCTCGGTGACGCCGAGATGAATCGGATAATTCCAATCCGGCCCCTCCTGTTCGAGCCGCGCCACCAGCAGGCGATAACATTCGATCATCACCTTCGGATTGCTCGACTTCATCGAGAACTTGAAGTTGTGGAAATTTTGCTGGCGGCAGATGCGGGCAAATTCGAGCGCGCTCTCGACCATGCCCAGCGGCGTGTCGCCGTACCGGTTCATGATGCGGTCGGAGAGCGAGCCGTGGTTGGTGCCGATGCGCAGCGCGCGTTTCAGCCGGATGCATTCCAGCACCAGCGGCGTGAACTTTTCCTCGATGCGCTTCAGCTCGGCGGCGTATTGCCCGTCGGAATATTCCTTGACGGCAAATTTCTTGGAATCGGCGTAATTGCCGGGATTGACCCGCACGACCTCCACCCATTTCACCGCTTCCAGGGCGGCATCGGGTTTGAAATGAATGTCGGCCACGATCGGCACAAAGCAGCCGCGTTGGCGCAGTTCGGCGACGATGTGTTGCAAATTCGCCGCGTCCTTCACCGTCGGCGCGGTGATGCGGACGAGCTGGCAGCCAACGGCGACCAGTTCCAGCGTCTGCTTCACGCACTCGGCGGTGTCCATCGTGTCGCACGTGAGCATGGACTGGTTTACGACCGGACGGCCGCCGCCGATGACGACACCGCCGCGCGCGGGATCACCGATGACGACCTCGCGGGTCTGGCGCCGGCGGTAAAAGAAGGGTGATTCGCAGTAGCGCATGGCTGATTTATTTGGCGGGGGCGAAAATCATCGGCTCCTCGTGATTGTCGCGCGCGCTGCGCCACCAGTCGCCGGCGTCGAAGAAGGCGATGTAAAGCATGAACGCGATGAGCAGCGCGGCAAAACCGTTGTGGAGGAAGCCCACAAACCGGGCGCTGATGGGGCGGCGGCGAATGGCTTCGATGAGGGAAAGCGTGATGTGCCCGCCGTCCAGCATGGGCACGGGCAGTATGTTGATCAGCGCAAGATTTACGTTCAGGATGACGCTGAACCAAAGCACGCGCCGCCAGCCGTCCTCGTCTTCAAACAGATTGCTGTAAACGCGGATGATCATCACCGCCCCGCCGAGTTGCTGCACGCCGATTTCATTTTTATGCTGCAACAGCGCCCCGATGGTCCCGAAAATCTGCCCGACGCTCGATTTAATCTGGTCCAGCGGGTTGGGATGAACGAGGGTTTCATTGGTCTGGTCGCTGAAGGCGAGGAAACCCAAAGACGGACTGCTGTTGGCGGGTTGGATCGGTTTCACCGCCAGCAGCGTGCGGTCGAATTGCTCGCTTCCGCGTTTCACGGTCAGGGTGACGGGCCGAACCGGGCTGTTGCTCCAGGAGGATTCGAGGGACATGACCGCCAGCGGGCTGTAGATGTTGGTGCCATTCAGGGCTACAATTTCGTCCCCGGTTTTCAAACCCACCACGGCGGCGGGGCTGTTGCTGGCCACCTGATAAACGATGGCCCGCACCGCCGGGGCAATGAAGATTTGCCGGAGCGCCTTCCTTTCATACCATTTGGTCGCGCGATGGGTCGGCACGGGATAAGCCATCGCCTCCCGACCATCGCGGAGATATTTGATGGCGATGTTGGTGCCTTCGCTGGTAATGATGCACCACGTCACACTGTCCTGCGCCGTCGGCGCGAAATGTTTTACGGGATGTCCATCCACCTCCAAAATTGTGTCGCCCGCATGCAAGCCGGCCTTCCCGGCCGGACCCTCCTGGTCCACCCAGCCGATTGTGGTGGAAGTGTCCGCCTCGTTGCTCGGCTTGCCGACCCCCCAGACGATGAAGGCAAAGCAGATCGCCAGCAAAAAACTGAACAGCGGCCCGGCGAACGCGACGATGATTTTGTCGAGGGGCGAAACGTTCGGCAGGGATTCCGCCGGCGTGTCGCTTTTGCCTTCGATGGCCTCCATCGTGGCCATTTGCGGCAGGGCAACGTAACCGCCGAACGGGATGGTGCCGAGCGCGTATTCGACGCCGCCGATTTTCCGCTTCCAGATCGGCTTGCCGAACCAGATGGCGAAGCGCTCGATTTTCAGCCCGCGCCACTTCGCCGCCAGAAAATGGCCCAGCTCATGAACCGCAATGAGCAGGTTGAAAAGCAACACCACTTCCAGCGCGATGAAAATATATCTCAAAATCGTCATTATTTATTACCTTCCCTCTACAGATGCGTTGAATATACCAGCGAATTTGCAGGCCGCAATCATAGAGCGCAGCCCCTCGTCCTTGCTCTTCGTCCTCGTCCTCGATTACGAGAACGAGGACGAGGACGAAGACAATCTTTTATTTCGCCGCCTCGCGCCGGGCCCAGGCGTCGGCTTCCAGAATCTGTTCCAGCGTGGGATGCGGGACGACCCGGTGCGCCTCCATCGTGCGCCGGACGGTTTCCGTGATTTGCGGGAAATTGACCCTGCCGTTCACGAAAGCTTCGACTGCCACCTCGTTGGCCGCGTTCAACACCGACGGCAGCGTGCCGCCCGCCTCCCCTGCCCGGCGTGCCAGATCCAACGCCGGAAAACGGTCGACGTCCGGCTCTTCAAACGTCAGACTGCCAAGTTTGGCGAAATCAGTCTGCACGCGCTCGCTGGGCGCGCGGTCGGGATAGGTCAGCGCATATTGAATCGGCAGGCACATGTCCGGCGTGGAAAGCTGCGCCAGCAGCGAGCCATCCACAAATTCGACCATCGAATGAACGATGCTTTGCGGATGCACCAGCACGCCGACGCGTTCGATGCCGATGTCGAACAGCCAGCGCGCTTCGATCATCTCCAGTCCCTTGTTGAACAACGTCGCGGAATCAATCGTGATCTTCCGCCCCATGACCCACGACGGATGTTTTAGGGCGCGCCCGACGGTGATGCGGGGAAATTCCTCCTTCGGCGTGGTGCGAAACGGCCCGCCGGACGCGGTCAGCCACAGTTTGCGGACGGAACCGGGCGGCTTGCCGTCAAGGCATTGAAAAATTGCCGAGTGCTCGCTGTCCACCGCCAGCACGCGCACGCCGTATTTGCGCGCCTCGCTCATCACAATTTCGCCGGCCATCACGAGAATTTCCTTCGACGCCACGGCAATGTCCTTGCCGGCGCGGATCGCCGCCAGCGCCGGCTTCAATCCCGCCGTGCCGACGATGGCGATGAGCACGATGTCCGCCGCCGGCAGCGTGGCCAGCTTGAGCAAGCCTTCGTCGCCGGAATAAACCCGCGTCGTGGCCCCGAAGTATTTTCCCAGGTCCCGGGCCTTTTCCGGGTTGCCGATGGAGATGGCTTCGGACCGGTGTTGGCGCGCCTGTTGGAGCAGCAGCCCGGCGTTGTTCCCGGCGGCCAAACCCACCAGCCGGATGCGGTCCGGCAAATCTTCGGCCACCTTGATGGTGCTGGTGCCGATGGAACCGGTCGAACCGAGCAAAACAACGTTTTTCATAAAGGTGGAAGGCAGAAGGCAGAATGAAGAGGTTTTGCACCTCCCGGCACCGATTTTTCATTCTGCATTCTGCATTCTGCATTCTTCATTTTATGGATGGGTCAGAATATGGCGCAGGTACAAATACATGATCGGCGCATTGAACAGCAAACTGTCCAGCAAGTCGAGGATGCCGCCGATGCCGGGAAACAGCCGCCCGGAATCCTTCACCCCGGCTTCGCGTTTGAACAATGATTCGATCAAATCGCCGATGACCGCCGTCGAACTCAGCAAAACGCCGAGCACGACGGCGTGCAGCCGGTTCATGCCCGCCATCCGGTCGCCGAGAAAATGCACAAACACCAGGCTCGCCGCCGTGGAAAGCACGATGGCTCCGCCAAAGCCCTCCCACGTCTTGCCCGGGCTGATGCGCGGGATCATCTTGTGCCGGCCGATCAACGAGCCGACGACATACGCGCCGGAGTCGCTGAATTTGGTCACCAGAATGAAGTAAAGGACGTAGAATTTGCCGTCCACGCCGGGGAAAAAATTGATCTTCTGGATGAAGTTCAGCAGCCAGGGCACATACATCAGGCCGAATAACGTGGTGGAGATGGCCAGAATGCCGGCGGTATTGCTGCGCGAAACAAATTGCCGGACGCACAAGCCCAGCACGAAGAGGATGATGAACCCCGTTTCAAAATCGTTGGGCCGGGCCGGCGAATCATAGACCCCAAGATTTCCCATGGTGACGGCCGAAATTTCCCCCGTCAGTTGCAGGAAGGTGCCGGTCATGAGCAGCACCCCGCCGAACAGGCCGCATAACTTGAAACAGGCCAGGTTGCGCTTCTCAACGAGCCCGTAAAATTCCCAAAGCCCGGCCGTGGCCAGAAACAGCATGATCAAAATGAAAACGCCGTCGGAAACCAGCCGGTTGCTCGAAAACAGGGCGGCGATGATCACCGTCCAGAGAATCACCGTGGTGATCAACCGGCGGAGAAACGTTTGCGCCTTCGAAGGCGTTTGGGCCGCGACAGCCGTATCGGACATTGCGGGGAAACTATCAGGCGCAATCGCGATTGCCAACACCGACTTCTGTCGCGGATTCCTGTTTGACCGGGCGGAACAGAATTCTCCCTTTGGCACGTCCAGCTTTTGGGGTCAGGCCAAGGTCTCTTCTCATCATTGCTGATTGCTGGACGCGACGCCCCGCAGCGCGGCGATTTTTGCCAGCAGTTCCTTGTCCTCCACTTTGAGGCGGCCGATGGATTCAGGGCTGGTCAGAATGGCGGCGGCGCGGTCGAGCAACGATTGCCGGCGCGCAGCCTCATCCGGTTTCGCCGGATCCAGCAAACTGGCGACCATGACGGAAATCTCCGCACCAATTTCCTTGCCCTGCCAGTTCTCAGGTTGATGAGCGATCGAGGCCTCCCATTTGGCAAGCGCGGTTTCCGCCAGGCTTCTGGCCCGCTCGCGGTTGCTGGCTTTGGCGAGCGCCTCGACCAGGTTCATGTAGGCAATACTTGCATAGACCTCCCGGTTATCCGTGAACCCCATTGCCGGCGGCGTGTCGCGAAAGCCCGTCACCGCCTGGTCCAGCGCCGATACGGCTTCCGGCGCGTGGTCCTGGTGCAACCACGCGATCCCTTGAAATGATTGCGACACCGCGCGGCGCAGGAGCAATTCACTGTCACCCGGCCGCTGGCTCAAGCCCTCGTCAATGGCCGCCAGCGTAGTGTGGGTGACGCGTTCCAGTTCCGTCCAATCGTGCATTTCGTAATACACCAGCGCTTCCAGATTCAACCAGCGGATGCGGGCCTGCAGACGGTCAAACGGTGCATCGGGAAGCTGGTCGTAATGCGCCTGAAAGCGGGACTCGGCCACCGCGAGTTGGGCACGGGCATCGGCGTTGTCGCCCGCCATGGCGGCCAGACGCGCGAGGTCAACGCTGTTTTGCAACGGTTTTTGCTCGTCCCAGGGTTGGACCGTCACCGTCTGAAGCAGGGAATCAAATCTTTTGAACGCCTGGCGGGCGGCTTCGATCTGGCCATCCCCCTCGAGGTAGTAACATTCCATCATGTGCGCCATGACGAAGTGATGGCGCCAATCGGCATTGGCCGGATCGAGCGTGGTTAGCGTGCGATAGCGTTCGCGCGCGATTAATTCGGCGTCCCGCGAGCGCTTTTGTGAAAAGACCGAAACCCGGTAGCTGAGGTTGATGGCTGCCTCGCCGGCATCGGCGAGCAAGCTCAGGTTGCCGGGGTCTTGCTTCAGCGCCTCGTCGTAAAAAGCCTCCGCCTCTTCGCTCACCTGCACGGCTTTGTCCTGCGCGCCGGTGGCCTGGTAGGCAATGGCCAGCACACCCAAGGCATTCGCATAACCGCGAGCTATTTTTTTGTCTTCGGGCCACTTCGCCATCCCGCGGCGATCATATTCCTGCAATTCCAGACCAATCGCGATGGCTTCCTGGGGTTTGTTGAAACGCTGGGCGGCATATGAAGCGCGGTTCCATAACGCTCCGCCCAAACCCGTCCTTACCTTGATATTTTCCGGGTGTTTCGCATAAAGCTCACGCCAGCGGCGGAGAATATCCTGCTGAAACGTGTCCAGCTCGGCGGAGGAATGGGAAGGGTCGGTTGAATATGCATACCACTCAAGGTTCAGCGCTCCGGCGGCGGCCTCGGGAAGTTCCGGATGTTGCGCCGCCAGGCGTTGATACAAAGCCAGCGCTTCTCCGCCCTTTGCTCCGGCAGATTTCATATCACCCGACGACGCCAGAATTTCCGACAGCGCTTCTATCGCGTCGGCTTGCGCCAGATCCGTTTTCGCGTTGCGCAGTTCAGGCGGCAGCGCGGCATAATAGTCCACCGTCTTTTCATCCACCTGCTTCAGGAGCGACAAACGTCCGTAATCCTTCAACGCCGGCTGCAGATCCTGAATCATGAAACCCACCAGACCTTCGGCCTGACCGCGCGCGGCATCGGCCTGCTGCCGCTGTTTGCTTTCTTCAGCTTGCGCCGCGACGGCTTGTGCCTGCGCCGCCAGCGCCTCGCGTTTGGCGTGCGTGGCGCGGATGGCCTGCGCGGTGCTGACAATGATGCCGAGCAACAACGCGGCGGCCACCGCACCAGCGGCGGCGAACGCGAGCTTGTTGCGTCGAACCAGTTTCTGGAAGCGATAGGCCGAACTCGGTGGCCGTGCGACAATGGGTTCATTGTTCAGATGCCGCTTGAGGTCAGCGGCCAATCCGTTCGACGTCTCGTAACGCCGGGTGCGGTCCTTCTCCAGACACTTCATCACGATCCAGTCCAGATCCCCCTTGAGCTGGTGCATCAGCTTCGATTTGTCCGCCGAACGCCGCTTCGCTGTCGTCGTCAACTCATCGCCCTTCAGCGTTGCAAACCGCGTGCTCGGACGCACCGGCTCCTTCTCCCGGATCGTCTTGCGCATCCCGTCAATGCCCGAGGCCATGAGTTCCTGTCCATCGAAGGGCGTGCTGCCGGCCAGCAGCTCGTAAAGCAATACGCCCAGGCTGTAGATGTCGCTGCGCGTGTCAATGTCCAAGCCGCTCATCTCGGCCTGCTCCGGACTCATGTACGCCGGCGTGCCGATGAACTGATGCAACTGCGTGTAAACCGTCGCGTCCGTCAACCGGCCCTCCGTTGCCTTGGCAATGCCGAAATCAATCACCTTGGGCACTGGCACGCCGTCATGCAACGTGACGAGGATGTTCGAAGGTTTGATATCGCGATGGATGATGCCCTTCTGGTGCGCGTGCTGGATGGCCTGGCAGATCTTGATGAACAGGTCGAGGCGTTCCCGGGTCGAGAGATTGTTCTGATCGCAGTAATCGGTGATGCGAATTCCACGCACCAGTTCCATCACGAAATAAGGCCGGCCAACCTCGGTTGTGCCCGCATCCAAAACTTTGGCGATGTTGGGATGATCCATCATCGCCAGCGCCTGCCGTTCGGCCTCGAACCGCGCGACGACGGCTTTGGTGTCCATGCCGAGCTTGATGACCTTGAGCGCCACGCGGCGGCGCACTGGCTGGGTCTGTTCGGCGACATAGACCACGCCGCACCCGCCTTCGCCGAGCCGCTCCATCAGTTTGTAACGGCCCAGCGTCTGGCCCACGGTTTCATCCGGGGCGTCGGACAGATCGAGCTTCATCGTCGCCTTGGCGGCGGGTGCATCCTGGGGTGACAATTCATCCGGCGCCTCGTGCGCGGCCAGCAGCGCTTCCAAGCGCCGGCGCAGGGCCGGGTCCCCGGCACAGGCCTGATCCAGAAAAGCCCGGCGCGCGGTGCCGGGCGGCAGCTCGACGGCCGCGCGAAACAGCGCTTCTTCGTGTTTTTGAGGCAAGGGCATGGCGGATTGGAATTCGCTCATTCAATCCTACATGCGCATTCGGCCAACTAAAAGTATGAATAAAATTTTATATACTTTTGACGCCCGGTTGGCGCATGATGAGATAAAGGCTATGACGACGAACGAGTTCAAATTTTATTGTTCCCACTGTGATCAACCGTTGAAGTGCGACCCGTGCCATGCCGGCCGGCAGATTCAATGTCCGGCATGCCAGCATCTTATCCGCATTCCCAATCCGCCGGCGGGCACCGGTTTCACCCACGTGGAGCCGGAATCCGGCCGCACCTGGGACACGCATCCGCCAAAAGGTGTCAGAGCCTGATTCGGCCGTGGCGTTCAATGGTCAGTTTGGCGCCGAACCGCGCATTTCGACGGTGAGCCAGGCGCGGGCGTAGGCCCACCACTGCTTGGCCGTGGGCACGGCGATGCCCAACGCCGCCGAAGTTTCCTCGAAATCCATTCCCACGAAATACCGCAGCTTCACCAGTTCGGCCTTGCACGGATCAATCGCTGTGAATTTTTCCAGCGCCTCGTTGACCCGCAGCAGGGTGTCATCATCCGAAACCGGGGAAGGAATATCAATCTCATCCACGTCCAGCAGTTGGGCGCCGCTGCCGCGCTTGGTTGCCAGCCGTCGGCGCGCCCGATCAATCAATATGCGGCGCATGGCCTCGGCCGCAGCAGCAAAAAAATGCGCGCGATTTTGCCAGCCGGGCTGCGCGTCGCCACCAAGCCGCAGCCAGGCTTCGTGGACGAGGGCGGTCGGCTGAAGGGTTTGACCCGACGCTTCTCCCGCCATCTTCTGCGCGGCGAGATGGCGAAGTTCGCTGTAAACCAGCGGCAGCAATTCCCCGGCGGCTTTGGGATCGCCTTGCTGCACACGGTCGAGAATGCGGGTGACTTCGTTCAACGAACAACGAGATTATCCCAGGGGAAATTTCCATGACAGCGAAAACAACCCTGCTCAAACACGCAGGGCAGGCCGGAAAGGCCAACGGTGAGGATGGTGGAGCCGACAGGGCTCGAACCTGCGACCTTCTCATTGCGAACGAGACGCTCTACCAACTGAGCTACGACCCCATCCACGTCAACCGCAAACAGCTTGCCAAAAAAACCGCCTCGCGCAACCGTTAAGTGTCAGGGAGCCGGACAAGGAACCATGCCCGGCGCCGTTTACTCGAAGTTCCGGTTGCCAAAAAACAGTTGATGACGAATTTCCGCGACCGGATTTTTGTTCGACAAAATGCCGGGGCGATTTAAATTTCGCAGTCAGGACGATTTGAACAAACATGACGCATCTGAACAAACCCACCGCTCCATGAAAACATTTTTGAAAGATAAATGGGTCTTGATCACCGGCGCTTCGAGCGGATTTGGCGCGGCGGCGGCGCGGGCCTTCGGGGCGGAAGGCGCCCGCCTCCTGCTCGGCGCCCGGCGCGTTGACCGTCTGAAAGCAGTGGCCGCCGAAGCCCGCCGGGCCGGCTCACCGGAGGCGCACTTCCATGTTTTGGACGTGACGAAAACGCCCAGCGTTGAAACGTTCATTGCCTGGGCAAAGCAAAAAATCCAGGATCCCGGATGCCAGACGCCAAACCCGAAGCGCCTGCACGTTTTGATCAACAACGCCGGCGGGGCCCACGGGCAGGATACCGTCGCCGACGGCAAGGACGCGGACTGGGAAACCATGCTGCAGACGAATGTCCTCGGGATTTTGCGCGTCACCCGCGCGGCCCTGCCGTTGCTGGCGCACGATGATGGAGCCAGCATCATCAACATCGGTTCCAATGCCGGCCACGCGGCTTACGAAGGCGCGGCGGCGTATTGCGCGGCCAAGGCGGGCGAACTGCAACTCACCCGGGCGCTACGCTTCGAGTTGAACGGCACCGGCATCCGCGTGAGCACCGTGGACCCCGGTCTGGCCAAAACCGATTTTTCACTGGTGCGTTACAAGGGCGACACCATTCGGGCGGAAGCAGTCTATGCCGGAATAAACCCGCTGGTGGCCGAAGACATCGCGGAGATCCTGGTCTGGGTCGCCAGCCGCCCGCCGCATGTGAACATCGATGAAATGCTGGTCAAGCCGGTGGACCAGGCGTCGATGCACAAGATTTACCGGCGTCCGGTGGGATAATCTTCAAATTCCCCGGTTCGCGCGCCACAGCAGCACCGCGCCGACAGCCTGAAAGATGAAATTCGGCAGCCAGAGGATCAAATGCGGCGCCAGTTCCGGCCGTGCCGACAGGGACCCGGCGGCGATGATAAAGCTGTAATAAATCAGCACCAGCACCAGCGCCATGGCAATGCCGACGTTGGTTTCGCGCCGGTGCATGCGGATGCCCAGGGGAATTCCGACCAGCGTAAAACCAAAACACGCAAACGAAAACGCGACCTCCCGGTGCATGGCCACGCGAATGGCTGAAATTTCCCGCTCCATTTTGATGCGGATCGGTTCGATAAAATTATTCTTTGCCTCGTCCGGCGACGTGGGAACGGCGAACAACAGGTCAAGGGCGTGTTCGCGATCCCGCAGCTTCTCCCGCAGCTGCCGGAAAGTCATGTCGTTGACGGGGGCGCGATACTCACGGCTGGCAGACTCGTTGGTGGGGTACAGATTGGGAGACGTCCAGACGTCGATAGAAGTGATTGCTCCCCGTCTGGTCAAGAAGCGGGATTGCATCAGTTGCAGGAACATTTCCTTGTTGGTCGGATTGATTACGAGATTTCCGGTGGGGGCCGTGATGGTCATGGAAATGTTCGTGGTGTTTTCCAGGACCAGGATCATCACATCCTCCAGTTTTCCGCCGCGATTTTTCTCCGCGTAAAAAACATAGTTGGTGGATATGGGGATGAACCGGCCTTCAGGCAACTGGCCGCTCATCAACTCGGCGCGGAGCTGTTCCTTCAGTACGAGGTAGGCCACCCGGGACCGCGGACCGAGGTCCAGGTTGATCCAGGCGCTGAGACAGCAGCAGAAAAGGCTCAGCAGCAGGATCGGCGTGATGAGCGACAGCAGGCTGACGCCGCTCGCGCGCGCGGCGGTGAGTTCCTGGTCCGCGCTGAAACGGCCGAACACCAGCAGCGTCGCCGTCAGCAAAGCCATCGGCAGCGCGAAGACCCAGACCCAGGGAATCAACAGGCCGATGGCTTGCAGGATGAGGGTGAAACTCACCTGGCCGCTGACCAGGAACTCCAGGATTTCCTTGAGGATGTTGCCGAGCAACAGGACAAAAGTGAACACCGCCGCGGTCAACAGCAGCGATGCCAGCACCTGACCGGTCAGATATTTGTGCAGTGTTTTCAAATCGGTTTAGGCAAATGTCAGCACCACCCTAAGGCCAGGACGCGAAATCCGAAACACCAAAATGATGGCTGGCGCCGGTTCACAGCCCGGAACTTTTTGAGAGTCATACTGATTTGCTTTCAATCCGGTAATACCCCTCACCCGACCTTCGGCCACCCTCTCCCCGCCAAGCGGGGAGAGGGACAGGGCGA